>DIMZ01000252.1:6967-12663 GCA_002425825.1 Cloacimonetes bacterium UBA5553
TCCGGGTCTTTGGTGTGCAGATGGATGTGAGCTTGCTCTTTTTCCCCCGCCAGTATTATGGAATCACCAAAGCTGCCGATGATGCCTTTTATAGTATTTAGAGAACTGCTGTTATTTTTCAGGATAAGCTCCATGCAATAGCGGTTTTCACCCGGTGCTTCGGTGTGAATATCACTAATGGCTATGGCTTCCATCTGCTCGGGTTTGCTGCACTCATCGCGGATAGAGCCTTTGTGCATGAAATTAACCACACCCTCCAGAAAATATACAAATCCGCTTGCTCCGGCATCCACAACCCCGGCTTCGGCAAGCACTTTCAGCTTTGCCGGAGTAGCTTGCAGCGACTTTTTTGCCATTGCCAAAGAGTCTGTTAGCAAATGCACGAAGTCCGCTGTTTTGCCGCTTTGCTCATGCAGATAGTCTGCCCATTCGCGGATAACGGTTAGCATAGTGCCTTCCACAGGGTTCATTAGCGAATCATACAAGCCACGCACAGCCTTCTGGGCACTTTCGGCAAAGTGTTTGGCATTCAGTATTCTGTGTTCTGGCAGTTCGCGGCTAAGGCCATGCAGGTATTGGGCAAAGATGATGCCGGAATTGCCCCTGGCACCAGATAGAGCCGAGCTTGCCACAGATTGCAGAGTTTCTTTTATGCTGTTGCCTATTCGGCTGCGCTCCAGAATTGCCTGCATGGTTAGGGCAAGATTGTTGCCGGTATCAGCATCGGCTACGGGGTAAACGTTAATCTTGTTCAGATATTCCTGATGTTTTATCAGCTCTTTTCCACCAGCCAACAATCCACGGTATAAACGGAATCCATCCAGATAGCTAATCTTAGTCATATTCACCACTTCTGAGGCATTTGTATTATCTTGTTTGTGTTATATCCTTCTGCTTTCAGTTTGTCTATTATCACGTTGTATGCATCTTGTGGCACACTTGGCGTTCGACTCATTATCCACAGGAATTTTCTGCTGGGCACGCCAATAGCCGTGTAGAGATAGTCTTCATCGAGATAAACTATTAAATACTTTGACCAAAAGGGTTTAAAGAGCTGTATCCGCCATTCGGCATTGCTTACTTTGTTATACACCTTTCCTTTGGGGCGCAGCACCTTTTCTTTGCCATCAGGCGTGCCTTTGCGGTATTTGTAGGTAACGGCAATGCTTCCATCATCATTCAGAGCATAGCTTTCTATGCCATTCACAGCATTCTTCTCAATTGGATTGGGCAAAATGGCAATCACATACCAATCTCCCATAAACCTATCCAGTTCAACCCTATCAACTGTGTTAAAGTCCTTGCTGCAACCGGATAGGAGCAGCAGGATTAGCAGCAACACCCCCACCTGCATCATTTTAATGCTTTCTCTATTGCCGCTATTACTTCTTTGTCCTGGGGATTGGTAGTGGGAGCGTATCTTGCCAGTATTTCGCCGTTTTTACCTATTAAGAACTTGCTGAAGTTCCAGCTAATCTTTCCGCTGTGTTTGGGATTGCTGCTTTTCTCGGTGAGGTGTTTATACAAAGGATGGATGTCCTTGCCTCGCACCGATATCTTGGCAAACACGGGGAAGCTTACACCAAAGTTCAGGCGGCAGAAATTCTGTATCTCTTCATCTGAGCCGGGTTCCTGATTCATGAAGTTATTGGCGGGAAAGCCCAAAACCACAAAGCCGTCTTTGCCATATTTATCGTAAAGGGCTTGCAGATCGTCATACTGCTTGGTGAAGCCGCATTTGCTGGCGGTGTTTACTATCATCAGCACTTTCCCCTTGTAACTTTCCAGCTTTATCTCGCTGCCATCCGGTTTCTGCACTTTTATGTCGTATATACTTCTTGCTTGTAACATGTTTATTCCTCCAATCATCAGCAAAGCTGCAATGATAAGTGTAGTTGATATGCTAAGGTGTTTCATTGTATTACAACTCCTATGTCGCTTTACTCAAAACATAAGTGCTTTTATAACTTAGGCAAGCAGTTATCTTTAATGCGGTGCATCTATTTCGCTATCCATAAAAACATCTTGACAGATCCGCGGCATTTCAATATGTGTTTCGATAAACAACGATATGGATGTGAAGATGAAAGCGTTACAGCTATTTAAGGGCTTTGCCGATGAATCCAGATTGCAGATTATTGGGTTGCTGCGGCAAAAGGCCTATTGCGTGGAAGATATAGCCGAAGAGCTGAAGCTGGCGGTGTCCACCGTTTCGGCTCACCTAAAGAAACTTCAGGAAGCGGGACTGGTGTATCCCGTAAAAGTTCAGTATTACAATGTTTATCACCTAAAAAAGGAGGTTTTGGAAATGACTCTGAAAGACATCTTACCCCACGATAGCGCAAGCAAGCCAAACAGGATTGATGTGCTGCGCCAGAAAGTGATGCAAACCTATTTTCAGGATGGCAGGGTTAGCCGTTTGCCCACCCAGAACAAGAAACGCTGGATAGTGTATCTGGAAATCATCAAGCTCTTTTCAGCCGGGGTAACTTATACCGAGAAAGAGATTAACGAGCTGATAAAGCAGATTCATGAGGATTACTGCCTGGTGCGCAGAGAATTGGTGGAAGAAGGCGTGTTGCAGCGCGAAGATGGCATGTATCGCCTTGTGGAAAACTACGCCGAACACCCGGGGTTTTATCAGAAGATTATGTCTCAATTCGAAAGCGTTTGAGCTTGGCAGCAAGATACAATTACATGTTTCTAAACACATTAGTCTATAGTTCCGCTATGGATACGGCATAAATAGCTACTGGACTGACTGGCATACCTTGGAGGAATCGCAGTATCATTGCAGATTCATTGCAGATTTTATCNNTCCGTAATAAATCTGTAATGATACTGCAGTTCGTTCGGAGTTTGGCGAAGGGTTTAGCGGCATTTGGTTTTAGAGCCCCCTAAAATAAACGCCAATACTTGATGTTTTCGAGTGGTAAATGAGTTTGGATGCAGAAAATGCTTGACTCTGCACTCTTGCTCATTTCATTTGTAAGCATGGACTAATCATCGCGAAAAGGACAAACTTTGATGGTAGGAATTGCGCTTACGTACACGACTATCGGCATAGACGCACGCCAGATTACAGTTGAATGCGACGGCACCGCAGCTTTGTTTCAGGTGAACATTGTGGGCATGGCATCATCAGCGGTTAAAGAAAGCAAAGACCGCATATTTGCAGCATTAAAGAACTCCGGTTATGACTCCGCTCCCAAACGCTATACCATAAATCTCGCCCCCGCAGATATCAAGAAAGATAGTGCATCCCTCGACCTGCCCATAGCCATTGCCGTGCTGCAAAGTAACAAGGTGATAAAGATTAGCGATTACCGCAAGATAGGCATTATTGGCGAGCTTTCGCTGGATGGCAATGTGCGTCCGGTTTCCGGGGTGCTTCCCATTGCCATAGCCGCAAAAAGGGATAATATAGACACGCTTATTGTGCCTTATGAAAACGCCGAAGAAGCCGCTATTATTGAAGGTCTGAACGTTATTCCCGTTACCACCCTGCATGAATGTGCCGATTGGATATCGGGGCAGATAAGCATTCCCTTTGCTACGGTGGATAGAGACAAGATATTTCAGGTATTGAACGATTTCCCTCTAGACATGAACGACGTTAAGGGTCAGTATCAGGTTAAGCGCGCTCTTGAAGTGGCAGCCGCAGGTGGGCATAACCTGCTGATGATTGGTCCTCCCGGCAGCGGTAAAACCATGCTGGCGCGCCGTGTTCCCACTATCTTACCGGAAATGAATCTGGATGAAGCTCTGGAGGCCACCAAGATTCACAGCGTTGCCGGAATGTCTAAGCATTTCCGTAATGGGATACTAACTACCCGGCCTTTTAGATCGCCTCACCATACGATTTCGGACATCGCCCTTATTGGCGGTGGAGCTTTTCCCAAGCCGGGCGAGGTTAGCCTGTCGCATCGGGGGGTGCTGTTCTTAGACGAATTGCCAGAATTTAAGCGAGCCGTGCTGGAAGTTCTGCGTCAGCCCCTGGAAGATGGAATAGTAACTATATCCAGAGCCGCAACCAGCCTTACCTTCCCTGCCGAATTCATGCTTATTGCATCCATGAATCCCTGTCCCTGTGGTTATCACGGAGCCAATATCCCCAATCACAACTGCACTTGTGAATGGGGTGCCATTCAGCGTTATCGTAACCGCATTTCCGGCCCGCTGCTGGATAGAATAGACATTCATGTGGAAGTGCCGACAGTTACCTACGCAGACCTGGCATCATTACCCACGGGGGATAAATCTATAGACATACGCACCAGGGTGAACAAAGCCCGCGCCATACAACGCGAACGCTTTGCCGAAACAGGAATATATAATAACTCCCAGATGAATTCCAAAATGCTGCGCAAATACTGCATCCTTAATGATGCCAGCCATGCACTTTTGCAGAATGCGATAGACAAAATGGGCTATTCGGCACGGGTGTTTGACCGCATATTAAAGGTTGCGCGCACTATTGCCGATTTGGAAGGAAACAAAGACATCAGCCCAGAGCATATCAGCGAAGCCATTCAATACCGTACGCTGGATAGAAAATATTGGAGCTGAAATAGCTAAAATAAGCTAATACACAAGAAGGAGATGCCATGAACAAGATGCTTATCATTCTCTGTGTTTTCACGCTGCTTTTCTGCCTGTCTTGCGCAAAGAAGCAGCCTGAAGTAACCCTCTTAACCGAAAACTACCCACCCTTAACCTACCTGGATGGAGACATAGTTACCGGATATGCCGCCGAGATAGTTAATGCCATGCAAAAGGTGATGAAGACAGATTACAAACCTACTGTGCTAACCTGGGACAAGGCTTATCAACGCGCCATATCGGAACCGAACATCGTGATTTATAGCATGGAAAGAACCGATGAACGCGAGGATAAATTCCACTGGATTGGACCATTGGGAGTAAACAAAACCTTCTTTTTTAGCCTGGCAAATTCGGAACTGGACATCAGCAACCTCGATGAAGCCAAAGAAGTAGGGGCGATTGGCACGGTTACGGACTGGTTTTCGGAACAATACCTAAAGGATAAGGGCTTCACCAATCTTGTCAGTTCGCCCAATCCTACCGAGGTTATCGAGATGCTGATGAATAAAAAGGTGGATATGATAGCCTTCACCGACATGGCGTGTAAGATGATTGCCGAAAAAGCGCGCTATAGCTATTCTGATCTCATGCCACAATTTGAGTTTATGAGCACAGGCTACTACATTGGCATTTCAAAGCAAACCGATGCTAGGATTGTGGATAAGTGGGAAAAGGCATTTCAGGCAATTCAGCGTGACGGCGTTATCAGCAAGCAAAAGGCGCGTTGGTTTCCCGAAGATTAATTACAGGGGCTTAAAAGCGTTGATCAAGCTTTCGGCCAAGCTTTTGCAGGTCTTTGTACTGCGATAGCAGTAAGCCGATTAGCGCAAGAGCCAGCCCAATAGTTTCTATCACATTTAGCGTATTGCCCAGTATCAGGTAGGCGAGAATAACGGTGAATACCGGAATGAGATTGGTAAATACGTTGGACTTTGCCACGCCCAGGTCTCTAATAACGCCCGTAAACAGCATAAATGCACCCACAGACGCGAAGAGTGACATTGCGGCAATGGTTACCAGGCCTTCGGCAGAATGCTGTACCGCAAGGAAGTGTTTGCCATCCTGAATAATGAAAAGCGGCAGGAAATAGC
>DIMZ01000043.1 GCA_002425825.1 Cloacimonetes bacterium UBA5553
CACATCGAAAATGCAACTCACTATCCTTATCAGATGTTTTAACCCCTAAACGACACATCGTAACTGCAACTATCTCTGTAATCAATGCTGCTATCTTTACGCAAGCCAGACCATCATGAATCTTACTATTGTCGTTTCGGGGTTAAAATGAAGATACCAGCCAACACGATGAGTTCAGTTTTACTACTTCACTTGGTTAACACACAGAGCTGGTAATACGACGAGTTTAGGCTAACTGCTAAAGCCTTATACACCAAAGAGTCAGCAGCGAGTTAGGCTAACTTGTTAGGCTGAAATTGGGTTAACTCTGTGATCTCGCCTTTCTTCCTAGTAAGATGTCGTTGCGATACGGTTGCGATACCCTGCGATTTGCTGGGAGGCGCAACGGCATCGCAACGGTATCTCAGTATGTAAGGCTTATGCTTGATACAGGTGATCGACGTACCGCCTTTCTTCGTACCGCCTTTCTTTGAAATGCTATATAATATATTTTTAATTGGGCGCTACGGCGAGCGCCCGTACTATAAATACGCTTTTCAGTTATCTTTGATGGACTACAGTCAAAAGATTGCAAGGGTCGCTATGGAAAACTAGGATACTCCAGCATCCCCGCACCCCAGCACACACTTTCCCTTGACACCCACACAAGTTTCCGTAAATAAGCCGACATGGGAGAGAATATGGATTCTGAAACACTCAGCAATGCAGTCCTGATAACCAAGGCATCAGGCGAACAAGAAGCTTTTGACGTAAACAAGCTAAGAAACTCGCTGCACAAAGCAGGGGCAAAGGAAGACACAATAGAAGAGATTGTGTCCGACATTAATGCCTGGGTTTTCAGCGGAGTTAGCACCGGCATGATTTACACTCGTGCATACAAGCTTTTCCGGCAGAAAACAGGGCATGGAGCTTTGCGCTATAAGCTAAAGATGGCTATGTACAGCATGGGGCCAAGCGGTCATCCATTCGAGCAGTTTATAGGTGAGCTGTTTAAACTGCAAAACTATCAGGTGGAGGTGGCTAAGGTGCTGGAAGGCACAGCTATAACACACGAAATGGATGTGATTGCCACCAAGGGGAAAGAGCAAAACCTGATGGAATGCAAATACTCCCGCGATCAGGGCAAGCACGTTAGCATTCAGGTTCCTCTCTACGTGTATTCACGCGTTAACGATATAGTAGAAAAGCAGATGCAGGACATCAGTTTTGCCGATGTAAAGTTTATCCCCTGGGTGGTTACCAACACCCGATTTACGCCGGATTCCATAGCCTACAGCCGCAGCAAGGGAATTTGCCTGCTGGGCTGGGACTATCCCAAAGATAATGCGCTGAAAAACCTTATCGAGCGCGAAAGGCTATATCCGGTTACGATACTTAGCCACCTTGGCAAGCAAGAGCAGCAAAAGCTGATGGATGCAGGCATTGTTACCTGTAGCCAGCTAACGCAAGCACCGGGCAAATTAGCCGATATTGGGCTTAGCCACAATAAACAGCGTTTGGTGAATAAAGAACTGGAGTCCTTAAGCAGCTTAAAGTAAGTAGGCGGATTATGGTTCTGCAATTGCATGCGAGATAAAATTGATTATACATTTCATTAAGGGGACTTATTGAATTATGACAAATACTACATATCACATAGTTAAAGAGGCTGATCCTGCGGTTATTTTGCAGATTTACAGACAGGCAGGTTGGTGGCAAATGGACGACAACCCGGAATATTTGCAGACCGTTAGCAAGATAATCAGCAATTCTTTCTGCTTCGTAATAGCCAGACAGGGCGATGAGATAATCGGGATGGGACGCGCCATTAGCGATGGGGTTAGCGATGCCTATATTCAGGATGTAACCGTTGTGGGCAGTCTGCGTGGTCAAGGCATTGGCAAGGGCATAATCCGTACCTTGTTAGGTTTTTTGAAAGAGCATAAATTGCAGTGGATTGGCTTGATCAGCGAGCCTGGTTATGAACGCTTCTATGGCAATCTCGGTTTTAATGTGATGCAGAATTACACACCGTTTCTGCTGGGTGAGGAGAAATAAACCAAGTGAACTCACTGGAACTTATCGACACTCAGCATATACCACTGATTACGGACTATTTAACGCGCTATCCGCGAGAGAATTGTGACTATAACGTTACCAACATCATCTCCTGGGGCTCAATTTATAGAAACCATCTAATGATTTGGCAAGATAATCTGGTAATCTATAATCCCAAGTACCAATACATCTTGTTCCCCATTGGCGAAAACTTTAGCCCTGCCGATTTAGCAGGCTTGGTTATGCGCTTTCGTGAGGTATTTCCGCAAGCGGAGCTAATCCTTATTCCCGAAGAATATGTGAGCAGTCATCCTGAAATGGGCGAATACTTTAGCATTAGCGAAGACAGGTCTTGGGCAGATTATGTATACGAAACAGACAGTTTGGTGCAGCTTTCCGGCAAGAAACTGGCAAAAAAGAAGAACCTGATATCTCAGTTTATTCGCAGTTATCCAGATTATAAGGTGCTGCCTATCACTGCAGATAAGCATGGGGTGCTATTAGACTTTACCCATAAGTGGAGACGAGAGCGCAGTGCGGAAGGAATATATTTGATGACTGAGATAAAGGCGATCGAAAATACTCTGGCACTGTGGGATACCTTGCCTGTAGAAGGCATTATAATCTGTCTTCACAATCGCATTGCAGCATATTCAATATTCTCGAAGCAAACTGAGACTATGGTATCGGAGCACTTTGAGAAGTTTGACCCAGACAAGAAAGGCTCTGCCCAGCTAATAAACTGGGAAACTGCACGCTATCTGCAAGGCCGCTACAGGTACATAAACCGCGAGCAAGACCTTGGCTTGGATGGACTGCGCCAGGCAAAGCTTTCTTATAACCCTGCGAAACTAGTAAAGTTTTATTTGGGCATTCTTAAGAACGTATAAACTACTAAATACACAGCTAAACAAGCCAGTACAAAGCCCAATAACCGAAGCCAAGCACCCTGCATAATTATCTGAAAAAACACCAGATTGCGATCCAGACGCTTGTAACGGTATATGTCGGCACTCAATAATGGATTTGGGGATAGCTTTTGCAACTCTTCCAGTTTCGATACAAGCTGCTGATGCTCGCTTCTTCTACCTATGCGGTATGAGGGGTCGTCCAGGTATCCTGCTTGTTCCAACTCTGGGAGTCTATACTCAATTCTTCTTAGCCCGGCTTCAAACAGCTCTTTGGCGCGTTTATCGCCTACCAGACGGTGATACTCATTTAGCATTATCAGCGTATTTATCATGCCTATAACAGACTTATTGGTTTTGCCGGTGAACCACACGGTGTCATCTGGTCCCGCTATGCTAAGAAAGTCGTTGTTACCTGGAATAAGCTGATGAAACATGGCTTCAGCTTTGCGCAGGGTATCGGTATTGCGCATAAAGCCCGCTCTGTGGGTGAGGGCTACCATAACCGCTGCCTGGCTGGAAGCTCTGTGCCAGGGAGAGATGTGGCTACCGGGAGGAAAGTCATAGTTTTCTGGTATCAGACCATTGGCATCAAGCTGTTTTTCCAGCCATTCAGTATACTGAAGGAACTTCTGTTCGCGGTCTTTCTCCAGCCTGGTTCTATAAAATCTGCTTGCCTCAAAGGCAATGTACTCCGGATCATAAACCTTTCCTACGCGTGGAATATAACGCATGGGAATGCCCTGGGGATCGTAAGTGTTTACCTCTATAAAGCTGGTTTTAAATAGCTTGTAGCTAAGATTGCCGGTGAAAGTAACTATTTGCGGTTCTGCAAGCTGCCAAATGAACGACACGAAGATGAATGAGATAAGTATGCTTAGCCAAATAGACACGGATTTATGCATTTTGTTTCCCTCTGAAATTGATGCTAATAAAATAGATGAATGCTTCAAAAAGCACGATGGTTGCACCGGTAGGGAGGTTTAGATTGAAGCTAAGGGCAAAGCCTATTATTGCCGATAATACAGCCACAATTGCAGAAACAACTATTGCCCGGTGCAGTGAATGGACAAAATTGAAGGCTATTACAGCCGGAAGAATTAGCTGTGCCGTTACCAGAATAATGCCGGCACTCTTTAGGTTTATTACGATATTGGCAGCCAAAAGAACTAAGAACAATTGACTTACGGGAGCAATGCGAATGCGGAAAACGCGTGCCATTTCCTCATTGTATGTGAGGTAAAACAGCTCTTTGTAAAACACAGTCACAAAGATTAGATTTATTACGTTAAGAACAATAAGGCTTACAATTTCCGGCCCGGTGATCAGCAGCACATTGCCAAATAGATAGCTTGCCAGGTCGAAACTGTAGTTTTTGGATATGGAAATCAGAATTATGCCCAAAGCCATGCTTACCGAAAGAAAGATGCTTATGGTATTGGCTTCGTGAAGCTTGTGCCTGCGAGAAAGCCACCCGATTATCAGGCTGATTATTACCACAAACACCATGGTGGTAAAGGTTAAGCTAAGCCCCAGCAAAATGGCAATTGCAATTCCTGCAAAGGCAATGTGCGAAAGGGCTTCGCCCATATATGAAATGCGACGCAGGGTTACGTATGGGGCAAAGATGGCTAGGCTAAGTCCGCTTAACAAAGCCCCAAAAAGGGCATTTAACATGAAGCTGAATTGAAACATAGCCTAATAATCCTTTTCGATGATGCGCACGCTTTCACCGAAGGTGTTGTGAATAATTTCCGAGCTTACCAATTCGGTATGATTATGACAGTGCAATGTGCGGTTTAGACACACCAGGAAGCTGCAATAGTGGCTAAGTATATTCAGGTCGTGCGAGACGGTTATAATCGTGTGACCTGCCTCATTTAGCGTTTTAAGCAGGGCAAAGAAGCTCTCAACCGCAGGTCTGTCCAGACTTGCCTCCGGTTCATCAAGAATTATGTATCTGCTATCTCCAACAATGGCTCGGGCTAATAAGACGCGTGGGAACTCCCCGCCGGAGAGATTGCCTATCAGTCGCTTTGCCAGATTCGCCACCCCTGTTTGCTCCAAAGCAGCCATGGCAGCTTGTTTGTGATGGTCTTTGAATCTCTTTGCCAGGGCAAGCTTACCTGCCAAGCCCATAAGAGCAATGTCCAAAGCTGTAGCAGGGAAGCTTCTGTCATATTCCTCATGCTGAGGCAGATATCCGAATACATTGGCTTTTAGCCATTCAGATTGTTTTATGCCATCAATCGATATAAAGCCCTCTTGCATTTGCCAAATGCCCAACAGCAGCTTTATCAGAGTAGATTTACCTGCACCGTTTGGACCAATAATAGCCACAAACTGCCCATCCGGGATTTCCAGATTGATGTTTTCCAGGATGCTTTTTCCGCCAATGCTGTATTGCAGATTAGATATCTGAATCATTTCAGAGTGAAAGCCTCCTTCATGCTATCCCAGTTATTCTGGAAAAGCTGACTTATGGTTTTTGCCTTGCCGTCGCTGCCCAGGGGGTCTATGGTTAAGAGCTTTAGCTCAAATTCTTTGGCAAGTAGTTCACCCGCTTTTTTACTCATCTGAGGCTCTATGAACACTGCTTTTACCTGGTGTTCCTTTATGGTATTGCCCAGTTCTGCCAAGTCTCTGGGATTGGGCTCCTTGCCGGGAGAAAACTGCACCCAACCGAGATACTCGATATCAAATTCATGTGTGAAGTAATAGAAGCTGTTGTGATATGTTACCAAACCTGTTTCGCCGTAGTTGTTTCGTTCTTCATTTATCAGCTCTATCACCTCGTTTAGTTCTCCGCGCATGGTATCTGCATTTTGCTTAAACACCAGGCTTGAATTGGGGAAGCGCTTGCTAAGTTCTTTTTCGAGCAGGGTGATCAACCGGCTCATTAAGAAGGTGGAAGTCCACAAGTGGGGGTCATTGCCTTCATGCTCGTGCCCATGATGATGTTCGCTGGCAGCTCCGGTGGATATTAATGGCAACACGTCTTTTAGCAAGGCGGAAGCCTCCACATGTTCACTTGGACGGGTAGAAAAGCTCTTGTGCAAATTCTCTTCCAACCCCATGCCATTAGATAGTATGAACGAAGCTTCCATTAGTGCTTTCAGGTCTGATGGTNNATTGGGAGACCAAGTGTGTGGAGAGGCATTGGCAGGGATAATGCTTTTCACTTCAAATTCACTGCCGGCTAACTGCGTAAGTAATAACTCATAGGGGCGAATGGAGGCTAACAATAAAGGCTTTGTACGCTCTCCCCTATTTTGGCATGAGGTAGACAGTATTAGCAATAATACTAATGCTAACGCTTTCAAGTACTTGA
>DIMZ01000044.1:0-541 GCA_002425825.1 Cloacimonetes bacterium UBA5553
ACTTGACAAGCAACAGGGAAGACGGGGGAATTGTCGATTCCATTCTGTTGCCCTCATAATGCGGTAGATAAGCGTAAATAAATACTACAATATATCTGTATCGGGACTGGTTTTCATGCATGCTGAGTTGCTTGGGCAGATTTACGGACTATATTAAATATAATAGCTTAGATGGAACGTATCTTGTATGTAAGATATATCCCTTTTGGCAATAAGCATTTGCCGGGGGATTGTAGTTTAGCATAAGCTTAAGGAGCGATTAAAAATGAAACGCTTTATTATTCTCGCCGTAGTCTTGTTGACTTTTGGCATCATTTGGGGGCAGACAACCCTGATTAGCGATAACATCCAAACCTGGACGAATAGAGGCACATACGGTAATTATACTCAGCAGATAACCGTAGGTGAGGGAACTGGAACTGTGAACATGACATCTTGTATGGTATCTAACAATGCTGCTGCAACGGGAACCGGCTCTGCCGGCAGAGTTCAGATGCAGGCATCCACCGGCATTTTGCAGCTTCCAGAGTTGGTCTCGGTT
>DIMZ01000044.1:570-1291 GCA_002425825.1 Cloacimonetes bacterium UBA5553
ACCTGAATGGCAGCACCTGGGATGCCCTCACCAGTTTTACCGGTATAACAACCACAGGGGCAACATACATTTACGACGTTAATTTCAGCAGTCCCACTACCCTCAGATTGGCAAGCCCCAGCCACGCTTTATATGTGCATGACATCATTATTGGCAGCTATGGCGGTNNTCTTAGCTGTGCTTTCCACTACTGTAGCAAGCTCGATAACGGACGTCAGTGCGGTTAGCGGGGGTAACATTACATCCGATGGTGGAGCAGTTGTAACAGCCCGGGGAGTGGTGTGGAATATGACTGCAAACCCCACTTTGAGCAATAGCTTCAGCACAGATGGCAATGGAATTGGTCCCTTTACCAGCAACTTAAGCGGACTTACTGCCTCTACGATATACTATTATCGCGCTTATGCTACTAATAGCCAGGGTACTGCCTATGGCGAGGAATATAGCTTTTCCACATCTGGAAACTCACCTCCTCCGCCTCCAAATGCAAATACAGCAACCAATGTGGGAATAAATTCTTTTACAGCCAATTGGAGTGCCTCAACCGGAGCTACCGGCTATCGTTTGGATGTGTCTACCTCTAATACCTTTGGAACCATGCTTACCGGCTATAACAATCTGTTCGTAGCCAATACCAGTCAAGCGGTTAGCGGCTTAACTGCCAATACCACATATTACTACAGAGTGCGGGCATCAAATGCTTATGGTACCAGTTCTAATT
>DIMZ01000044.1:1298-11163 GCA_002425825.1 Cloacimonetes bacterium UBA5553
GCAGAATGATCCTTTTAATGGCTATTACAATCCTGTAGTGGGGCTAAGCGGCACCACCTTAAAGAATGCCTTGCACGACTTGATAGATAATAACACTTATGCAAATTATGACAATGCCAAAACCTTCCTGTTCCAGACTCTGGATAACAATGGCGGAGTAGTCCGCTGCGTTTACACGGGACAGGATTACACAATTTCGAGCTCATATAATGGCAGCTCTACTCCAAACACCGAGCACACCTATGCGCAAAGCTGGTTTGGGACTTCTGAAGAGAGCATAAAAAAAGCTGATGTGCACCATTTGTTTATTACCAATGCCAATGTTAATTCATCCCGTAGCAATTATCCCTTCGATGTGGTTACTAACGTTACTAATACCTACACCCATTCCAATGGCTACGTAAGTAAGAAAGGAACAAATAGTGCTGGCAGAACGGTGTTTGAGCCTGCTGACCAGCATAAGGGCAACCTTGCCAGAGCCATGTTATATTTCCATGTGCGCTATAATATGACTCTTTCTCAGGGTGGTGTGGACATGCTGGAAACCCTAATCAACTGGCATAATGCCGACCCTGTGGATGCCAATGAACTAACACGTAATACCTTGGTTTATGGCCACCAATATAACCGCAATCCCTTTGTTGATCATCCCGAATACGTATCCTACATATGGGGCGGTAGCACTGCCAACACTACTTTGCAATTCAGCCCTGCCAGTGCGGTGGTTAATGAAGGGGATGGCAGCGTAACATTAACGGTGCAGATTGCCAATCCCAGCAGCACTGTAGCTACAACTGCACAGATAGCTTTAACAGATGGCTCGGCAAGTGATGTGGGCAATTTTACTACCCGCAATATTAGCTTCCCCGCGGGCAGCAGTGCCAGTCAGTCCATTACGGTTAATATCACCGATGACAGCCTGTTGGAAGGCACGGAAGTGCTTATCTTTTCCCTTATCAATGTTGGCGGTGGTAATGCTGCCACTATTGGCAATTATGGCAGTTTTAGCCTGGAGATTATCGACAACGATATCCCTACTCCTGTGGCTACTTCGGCTACAAATACCAGTTTTACCGGATTTACCGCCAATTGGAATGCCGCACCGGGAATCACAGACTATTATTTTGACCTTTCTACT
Organism: Cloacimonetes bacterium UBA5553; assembly: GCA_002425825.1. Classification (GTDB taxonomy): domain Bacteria; phylum Cloacimonadota; class Cloacimonadia; order Cloacimonadales; family Cloacimonadaceae; genus Cloacimonas. The sequence continues at coordinate 2,437 of DIMZ01000044.1, forward strand.
ACATCCAATTTCAGCACCTTTGTAGGAGAATATGAGGATTACCCTGTAAGTTCCACCAGCATCGCTATTGCTAATCTGGCTGTAGGCAGCACTTATTATTATCGCGTTAGAGCGGTTTACAACGAAAGCACAGGCAGCTATTCCAATTTTATTACAGCTCAAACCAATGCCATAATTACTCTTGACCCGCCGATAGCCTCAGAAGCAAGTGCAATTTCCCACGAAGGCTTTACTGCCCGTTGGGAAGCAGTAAGCGGGGCAGATAACTACCGCATTGATGTGTTCTCTGGCAACGGAGGAAGCGCTGCCGACCTCATAATTAGTGAGTATGTGGAAGGCAGCAGCAACAACAAATATATTGAGATTTTTAACGGCACGGGAGCTGATGTTGATCTTGGCAATTATCAGTTAAGGCTATATTCCAACGGTGCAAGTACAGCAACAACTACCAATACACTTTCCGGTACTCTCGCCAGCGGAGCTTGTGTGGTGTATAAGAATTCCAGTGCAGTGTTAACTTTGGCAGATGGCGTTACAGCCATCACTGCTACTGCGGTTAACTTCAATGGTGATGACGCAATTTCTCTGTATAAGCTTTCCCCTGCTGGCCATGTCGATATTTTTGGCAGCATTGGTCAGCGTCCCGACACAGCATGGGGCACGGCTCCTTTAACCACTGTAGACAGAACATTACGCCGCAAGAGCGCTGTTCTGAATGGAGTTAGTAACGATCAATCATCGGACTTCCCAACCCTTGCAACCGAATGGGATAGCTTTCCTATGAACACTGCTGATGGCCTTGGCTCACACAGCTTTAGCAGAGCCTCCACCCCCGTCCCGGCTTATCAGGATTTATTAGTGTATGGCACTGCGGTGCGTGTTAGTGATCTGGAGCCTGAGACTACATATTCTTACAGAGTGCGTGCCGAGAACAGCGGCTATACTTCTGGCAATTCGAACAGCATAGATGCGGTTACCACAGCCATCATAAATGGTACCGGTGCCAATACCGCCATCGGCGGGATTGAGACAATAGTACTTATCCCTGCGCTTAATACCTTTAGTGATAACAACGTGTCTGTTGACCCTGTCACCAGCAGCAGCGATGATTTCAGTATAGTGGTTTCCGCTATTACAGGAGGCATTCGTTACACCGTAACAAGTAGCAATGGCAATGCCTATAATGCAGATTATGTGCTTAATCATGCTGGATTGGGCTTTGTACCATCCCGAGTGCTATATCGCATAAATAGCGCGGAAAGCAGCCCGTCTTCCTATACTGCCACAGCGAATGCCACGTCATTTAGCTTAAGCGGCATAAACGGCAGCGGAAGCCTTGAGATAGACCTGTTGCAAGCACCACAAGAGCTGGATGCTCCTGTGGTGGATATCGAGGTTGTTGATGGAGACATCGTCCTGAGCTGGACTGCCATAAATGGTGCCACGAGCTATAGAATAGAATCCTCAGACAATCCATTTACCGGCTTTAGCACAGTAGCTACAACGGCTCAGTTATTCTGGAGTGAAGCTGCTTCACCTGCCAAGAGGTTCTACAAGGTAACAGCCCTGAATTAAACGATAACGCCTATAGCATGGCTATAGGATTTTTACCTTTATATCCTGGGCGATGCGCCTATCTAAAACATAGCGTGCATCGCCCACTGCTACAATTAGATTTGGCTCATTGGCATCGTTGCGAAACATGCTTATCTGCATCCCGAGGTAAAAGCCACGTTCTATGGTTTTCAGGTTTTTATTGCAGGATATCATAGCCTTTTGTCCATCTGGTACTTCAGCCAGGCTGAGGCAGTCGCCGGACGAGCACAGGCATTGCGGATTTCTATTCATCATCATTCTGCCAAATCGGCGGATTCTGGCACGATATCTGTTACTGAGCATGTTTTCTCCCAATGATGTGCAAGTTTATGTAGATAAGTACAAAAGCACCTAAGCAGATGCTAATCCAATAGAATGAATAGGCATTGAACGCCAAACTTTGGTAGGTAAGGGTTGCCACCATCCATGCCAGAGCTGTTAAGTAAGCGAAAGCAAACAGCATCCACTTTAGCCCATGCTCCTTAAACAGCATGGCTAAAGCAGCGGCACAGGGCGAATAGAGCAGCACAAATACCAGAAAGGCTATTGCAGATGCCGAACTGCCAAAGGCTTGCATGATGCTATTTTCAACCTTTGCATTTGCCTCATCGCTATCGGCTCCATTATCCTGAGTATTATACAAGCCCTGCATTGTTCCAACAATTGCTTCTTTGGCAAAAAGACCGCTGATAAGGGCTACACTTGCCTGCCAGTTATCTGCCTGAACCCCCATGGGTACCAGTAGCGGGGTAAGCATCTTGCCGCCAAGTTCCAGCACTGGAACTGGCTCTTTGTCTTTGCCAATGGGCAGGCTAATCACCTGAAGAACATTGATAAGCACTATCACCACCAAAATGGTTTTGCCTGCGCGCAGGATGAAGTCCTTTAGCCTATGCCAGGTATGCAGCATAATGCCATTAAAAGTGGGTACATGATAAGGCGGAAGCTCCATAACGAAATTGCCGGGTTCGCTTTTGAACACAGTTTTCTTCAGCATGAATCCGGTTAGCATCGCCATTACAATGCCAAACATATAAAGGCCGAAGATTACGATATCTGCCCTCTTGGGGAAGAACAGCATACCCAAAAAGGTAAAGACCGGCAGCTTTGCACCGCAGGATACAAAGGGAGTTAGCACCGAGGCAAACACTCTGTCCCTGGGGCTTTCCAGCGTTCTGGTAGCCATTATAGCGGGAACTGTGCAGCCAAAACCAACCAACAGCGGGATAAATGCCTTGCCGGGCAAGCCGATTTTGCGCATAAACTTATCGGCAATAAAGGCAGCACGCGCCATATAACCGGAGTCCTCAAGAATTGATAAGCTTATATAGATAAAGAAGATTGGCGGAACAAATGAGCCAATGGTAACTATTCCACCGCCCAGAGCATCACTTAGCAAGAATCTTAGCCACTCCGGAGTGCCAATCATGCTTAAGACTGCTCCAAGCTTATCTACAAACAGCCAGCTTAGTCCCCCGTCTATCAGCCCAATAATCGGGTCGCTTGCCTTCACGGCTATCAAAAACACCAAATACATCACTGCAAAGAAGATTGGCAAGCCGATTATTCCGCTTAACACAATCTTATCAACTGCATCTGAGAACGTCCATTGGCTAATCCTCTTGCGCTTAACTACGTCTTTCACCAAGCCACGAATGAAGCCATACCTGTCATCGGCAATAACTGCCGCAGGCTCTTGACCTCTGTGCTTGGATATGGCAGCAATCTCTTTCTGCACGGCTGGTTTTACCGCTTCAGGTATCTTGCTGCAAAGCTCATTGTCGCCTTCAATCAGCTTTACTGCCAGCCATCTGCTCTGAAGCAACGAGCTGTAAATCTGTTCGGTTCGCTGTTCTTTGTCTTTGTTCGTTATAGGCTGGGAGTTGGGAAACATACCCGCCTCAGAAGTCAAACGCAAGATAGTGTCCAAGTGTGTTTCCACCACTTCATCATAGCGAATGCACTGCGGTTGGCGTGGATTGGCAAGATTGCCAACTACCTCATCAAGCAGGGCATCCAAATCCATCTGCTTATTTAGCACCAGGGGCAAAACACCAAAGCCCAAATGTGATGCTAAGTGCCTGGCATCTATGCCAATGCCATTGCGTTCAGCTATGTCTGTCATGCTCAGGCACATCAGGATGGGTGCACCAAGCTCCATAAGCTGAACAGTTAAGTATAAATTACGTTCCAGATTGCTGGCATCTACTATGTTTATCACCAGATCGGGCTTCTCATTAAGTATATAACTGCGTGCCACCATCTCATCGGGGCTGCCGCCGGAAAGTGAATAGATACCAGGCAGGTCTATTATCTCATATTGCTTGTCCCGATGCCGGCATATGCCGGATTTGTGCTCCACGGTTACTCCAGGCCAGTTGCCAACGGTTTGTCTGGCTCCGGTAAGGGCGTTAAAAAGTGTTGTTTTGCCTACGTTTGGATTGCCTGCAAGGGCGATAACTGGTTTGTCTCTCATTATATTTGCTTCTCATTATCAATACATTTCCAGCACAAACCCATAATGCTGATTTCGGTTTCCTGAACGCGGAAGCCCATTAAAGATGCTTGCTCGCGCACAGCTCCCATAAGGGTGTTCAGGTCGGTCTCCACAATTGCTCCACAAGCCTTGCACAGCCAGTGTATGTGCTTGGGATGGCCGTAGATATGTTCATATCTGTCTCTGCCGGAGCTGCGCAATGCCTGTTGCACCAATCCGGCATCCACCAGCAGCGGAATTGTGCGATAGATGGTGGCGATAGATACATCGCTGGTAATGCTTTTTACACGGTTGTAAAGCTCTTCGGCATTGAAATGCTCATGCAAATCGAACACTGCATCCAGAATATGCTTGCGTGGCGAGGTTAATTTCAAGCCTTTTGTGGCGAGATAATCCTTGAACTTCAGCTCATGATCTTGCATCTTGTCTCCCTTATATTGAGAATCAGTTGCAAACTTATTGGGAACACATAAAGTGTCAAGCTCAAAATTGATGCAGGCATCCCCCNNAAATCCAATCACCAAAACTTCAAATCTGCGAAATCCGGTTATAACAGGGGTATTCGGGGCTGGTAGTTTTTATCACCATTTCTTCAAATACCATCACCGTTTCTTCAAATCTGATCAATGAAAACTTCAAGCTTTTATCATACTTTCTTCAAATCACCATCACCATTTCTTCAAACTTTATCACAGAAACTATAACAAGCCTGGGCATACTATTAGATACATTGTTTCTATTATGGTTAAGTAACTCTTTTAACCAAGAAATGACCTATACTGATACCATGCTCTCGTAACCGGAGACCACTGAAGAATCCTTTTATCTCTTTGCTCATGTTGTCTATCTCTCCAATAAACATCCCCATATCTCTGAACTTGAATCTTGTATTTGAGTACTGACAAATGAAGTATGTTCCATCGTGAACTAATCCCCTAAAATGCAATTTGTTGTGAAGATCTGAGTCAACATACGCTATTCCCTTAATAATCTTCCCTTTTTGCACGATATCAACCTTTAGACTATAATCCAAGGCCGTTTTATAATGTGTAACATCTTCAACTTCGATATCGAAAGCACTTCCGATCCATTCACCTGAGAATCGACTATCCCTAACATCAAACAAACTCCGAATTTCATCCTTGAAAGCAATTACGATTGTAACAACACCAGTAAACAGAGCTCCAAGAAAACCAGATAACAAACTATCCATGATATCCTCACTTTGGTTTTTGCCATCATCAGGACCTATAAATTTCAGTCAACACGAAAATCAAGAGAGTTCCTATCTTATTGATAAGATAGGACTTGACCACCTGTGCGAGAGGTGCATAGTAGCAACCATAAATCAACATTCGGGTAACCAAGAAGGAGATCAAGATGACCTAGCAAAACAAGAACCGCAAGGAGCAGGCAACGCTGGAGGAGATGTTGAAGTCAGGCAGCCAGATCGTACTCATGAGAGAGGATGGCACGGAGCAGGCAGTTGAAGCCCTGGCAGAGAAGAATGAGGTATTGAAGTTAGGATCGACCATGCGAGTGATTGAGATGGATAAGACTGGATTGATTGATACTGGTGCCGATCCGGTGGTTGAAGACCCTGATGTTGATGACTTCCACTATAAGAGCTGGTGGAATCAGTTCCGGGGACCCTGGCTGCAGTCGGAGAAGATGACCGAGGAAGAGATCAAGACCAGAGCCGATGATGCCTGGGAATGCGGAGATTACAAAGAGATGATCAACCTGATGGCAGAGCTGATCTGCAGACTCCAGAAGTAATACCCTATACCTTATATATAGAGCCCGGTTTGTTGCCGGGTTTCTCTTTCGGCATGTTTAGGGTTTATCGGTGGCTATAGCAAGGATCTGGTATGCGGCAACTTCTCCTTCGAAGTGAGCACCTATGGCAATGCTGATGGTTACCAGTCCCTTATCAACTTTTACACTGTCTATGTAGAGATGGGCATTGCACATATTGGTCAGAACTATGTGAGGTGGATCATCGTATTCTTTATCAAGGGTGTGGGTGATGAAGCGGTCGTCTCTGAGCCTGGCAGGGCTGCCTTGGGTAATGTCTCCCACTCCCCGGTATTCGTTTTGAAGCTCGTGCTGCAGCTTGGATAAGGTGAATTGACTGATGTCCAGATGATTGGCAGATACCGCTCCATCGGCGATCTTGCTGCCCGTTACCACTCCATCCAGGATGTGATTACCATAGATACAGTCATTCTGCAGACCTCGGGCATCGAGCTTGCCGACGGTGCAGGACTTGCCGGAGAAAGAGCCATGGGGGACGACCTTGTTATCCCAGATATCATAAAAGCCCCAGTCCTGCTTACCTAAGAAATCTCCAATAATCTATGGCATCTATTTTAGTTTCAATACTTTTTGCGAAATCGATATTTCCTTAGTGTTCAGACGGATTAAATAAACTCCAGGGGCTACATCCCGATCCTGAGTATCTCTGCCATTCCATACGATATCTTCACCCCGCACAAGCGGATGTTCTCGTACTTTCTGACCTTTCAAGTTATAAATTGATATCGTTCCTTCACCGAAGGGTATTTTAGGCGAAAAGGTCATGCTGCCTCGAAAGGGATTGGGATATACAGATCCAATGCTGACAGATTCAACAAATGGATCGTAATTTGATACATACCCAGATTGGATTATGGTTATTATCGTATCTGGAGCAGCATTGCTGGTAAAGAGAATATGACATGTCCTATTCAATGTAGTGGGATTGTTCAGGTAGTTCATTACTACTTCTTGATGACCTTGTCCGCTGCTCTGAGAAAAACCTGTGACCCATTCCGTATCGTTGTGGATTTGCCAATCTGCATTGGAGCGGATATGAAGCGTAAGTGCGCCTCCGGCCGGAGACAGCAGTTCAGAAGCGGGAGTGGGAACCAGATAGATAGGATTCTCATAGGGAACGTTAAAGCTATAGCTTGCGACAGGCAGAAAACTAAAGGTTGAGCAGGGGGATTGCGAGTATTCCAACTCATTATAAGCCGTATACCATAAAAAGCTTTGTTTGAGGAAGCCCAGTTGCATGTTGCCGGACCAAAGCACATCAATCCATTCATACATTAGGGGGTTGTATTGCCATACTAATTCGCAAGTTTCGCCATTGTCGTAACTGGCATATAGCCGATATTCACGCTGGTATCCCGAGAGCCAATACCAAAGCAGATAGATTTCGCCGTTCTCGGCTGGCATCAATCTTACCATGTCTGTCCCGGAGATGGGAGACTGTAACTGTGCATCCAATTCATACTCAATAAAGTTTATCCCCGCATCATTGCTCACATATAGACGCAAAGTACTGGTGGCGGAGTGATAGCCCAACAGGTAAAGTGTTCCGCTCGTTCGTTCCCAAGCGATATCCTTCAGAGTAACCTGCGTGAAACTGTGAATCTCCGTGTAAGAACTACCGCTGTTGGTGCTGGCATAAAGAATGCTATTCCCGGAAGTGTTGTCATAGAGGAATAAATCATTCAAACTCGCACCAGGCTCGATCATATCAATTTCCGGTATGCTGATATTCATAATACTGTAGCTTGTTCCGAAGTTGTGAAATTTCAATATACAATCGACAAGCGTGTCGTGTAGGTAGAACTCGCCGGGATATGCTGTGCCATGCAGAACAGCACCAAATCCCTGATCTGTGGTAGTCCCTAGAAGAATAAAATGTTTACCGTAATCCGGAGAGTATCCCAGTCCATAATGGAGAACATTCTGCTCATCATTAAACATTATGTTATTGGTATAAATCTCACCGGGATATGAACCAGAAACCATGTTCATGGAGAAGGAAATCGTTATCCATATAGAAATCAGCATGATCAGGCATAAATGCTTAATAGCCATTTTATTTAACCATCGTTATCTTGCCAGATACTAACCCCTCAGGGGTTGATACTTTATAAACATAGATACCGCTGGAAACGGCATTGTTGTTGCTATCCCTGCCATTCCAGATNNAACAGTGTTCTTTCCTTTCTGAAGGTTTTCACACTTGATCCGTTTAACCAATTGTCCCCTTATATTATATAGGCATATATCTGTATTCAAAACTTTCGGTGTAGTAATCTCAAAGTTAATTATCGGATTGAAAGGATTGGGATAGGTTTTAATATCTGTATTATCAGCAATTACTTCGTGGTTGTGATCTTGACTGGATATGTTGTTAAACATCAACTTGCGCATCGCCAAATACTCATCGTAAGAATTTGGTCTCAGATTGGGAAACTTCACCACTACTGCTCCTTTATCTGGATCATTCATCCACTNNTTAATAAGTAGGTCATGCAAAGATCTATAGCCGCATAAAGGGAATCTGAGAAAGAACCTGAATTTTGAATTATATTCTCATACGCATTAATAGCCGAAACATAATTCTTGTCAATAAGATCGCACAATACCTTGTATTGATTAGCCACCTTCAGCAACTCTTCAGATGCAGAAAAAACGTCAATATTGGCATAATAAATCTTGAGAGCATTTAGGTTTTCATAGATAATTGCAGATAATGGCAGGAGCTCTTTTGTCGCTACCTCAGCGTATTTGTCTTCAGGATAGTTCTCTATAATAAATTTTAGCTGGGTTTCTGCCAGAGTGTAGTTCCCAGG
>DIMZ01000044.1:11183-11512 GCA_002425825.1 Cloacimonetes bacterium UBA5553
TTAATAGCTTGCGTGAACATATCCTCCACTAAAATACCCTCTCCGTATACAGGGTGAAGACTCCAAAAAGGCTCAATAACAAACTTCGCTGGATTCACATTAATAACAGGTTGGAAGAATTGACTCCAATTATTATATGTTACATTATGAGGTCTACTGTAGGTATGGTTTTCATCCCAACAAACTAGCCATTCATCTGGAGTAAATGTATTGTTGTTTGTGAAATGATTCCATCTTGTTTGATATGGGAAACTGACATGGTCAGCCCAAATCGCACATCTGGGGTTTTGATTCAAGATGAATCGCTGGGTTTCTGTGATGTTGGTAGC
>DIMZ01000044.1:11520-14913 GCA_002425825.1 Cloacimonetes bacterium UBA5553
CGTTGTTATTGCCTACCACAGAACAAGAAGATCCGTTTAAGGATTTGATGCAGGTCTTGTTGTTCTTAAAAAAGTTATTGTTTATATCAACATGGCTGTTAAAAACGTTGATCCCTATTTCGAAGGGGAAAAGATTTTCAGTATCACCGCCAACAATATTCGACAGGACCGCATGTAAGCTGTTGGGACGCCAGCCAGAGTGGAAGAGGTTTATTGCGTTTGGATAGGGGAAGATATTTACATTTTGGAATGTATTATTTGCTATGTAGAAACTGGCAACGTTCTCAAAATCAACAGGTGAACTAACAAACTGGTTATTGGTGACACTGATTCCAAAGGACTTGTTTCCATCTGCAAATATGTATAATGGTGAGTTCACAAAATCATTCAGGTTAACGATTGAATTTGTTCCTGAGATGATCACGCTGGAATTGTTGATGTCACAGTTCTGTATGGAGGTGTTGCTTCTGGTGGTTTTGATTATCATTTTTTCAAAACCAACACTATCAATAGCAATATTAGGTGTTCCCATCATGATATGCAGCGATCCAGGCTCATAATCATAACCAACGAAATTAACACTCTGACCAATCACAAGATTACCATAAATTCCTATCGAGTTGATGTCCCCTATTTCAACTTGGGTTCCATTATGAATGTTCAAGGTTGCTCCCTCATGCACAATTAGTCTTCCATTCTGTTCAAACCTTATCTGCACTGGGGTTGACATTTCGGTGCCAAAATGCAGAGTAGTTCCAGGCATAACTTCAATCTCTGTTGTGATCACAGCGTCTTCTGTGTAAGCCATTTGTTCGATGACTTGATAGCCAGATGCCATAAGGTTCAATCCTGGGTCTCCCATAAATCCGAAAGCATGACGATCCCAGTCATTGTTGCATAAATTCTTGGCAGTAAGGTATGCCTCACCACTGACGAACAATCTTCTATTCCAAATGCTTTGCGCATATCTCCAGTATAACGCTCCTTGTATAAGTAAACTACTACCTGATGACACTTTTGAACACCCTATTGTAGTAGCAAAACCCTTCGCTGGATCTCCATTCAAGAAAGTTTCAGTTAAACAGTCACCATTGGGATAATCAAATGCACCAGTTAAACAGGCATCTATGAATAAATTGGGATTTCTAGTTGCATTATTCAATCCATTGATATACGTTCCGGCTTCAAGGATGTAGTTATTATCACCAATCATATTAACATAACCGTGACTCATAAGAAGCCCATACATACATCCTTGGTTTATCAAAGCTGTAGTGTTTGCATACTCTGGGTCATTCGCATAAAAATATGAATGATAATTGCTTTGATAAGGCTCATGACTCAATATATTTGTAAAATGGTTTGAATATAAAGAGTAGGTTTGAAAATTATCATTAAGATTATTAAAAATTTCGCCATATCTGAATACTGTGTTGTTTCGCCAAGGAGTCAGACCGTAAATCTGTTCGTAATTCATCGTTTTCAATACAATATTGTGCAGTTCAGCTTCGTTCGATGCGCTGAATCTGCCGATAGATAGATCTCCTAAGTTATCCGTTCCACTAACGAGGCAGTAATAGTGATCTGAGGGAATGGGAGTCAATGGAAGTTGTACGGTCCAATCAAAACCTTCATAGGGCGTATCATAAGAAGTGTATACACCTTGACTTCCATCATCCATAATCACGTCCCCAACGAGCAGAACATATCCTAGGTGGTCATCTCCCATATTTGGCGCATTAGCACCCATGTAAACACGTCGAATAAACTCCCGGATCGCTCTGGCTTCTCGAAATTGACCGCTACCAGGATCAAAAATACTGCGGATGTTTTCAACATTGACCACAGATACATAAAACCCGTTGTAAGCAGCTCTATGCTGGGCAATTCTGTTCAATGATGTTGGTACAACTGGAGGCACTGCTGAGTTATAAAATTGATCATCAGCTATTATAAGATAATCGGCCATCAAATAATCTGCCTGAGTAGTAGAGGTCAATGTACAGTAATTTACTATACCTTCACGGTTCGAGCGGTCATTTATGATTGCTGAAATTCCATTAGAAGGATAATTGATAAAAGTACTGCTGGCTGAACCATTGTATATTCCCGTGTTTATGATCAATGGGCTAGTCGGCTCCGTAAATTTCAGCCGTATATTGATGTCTGTGTAAAACCGGATTTGCTCTGTTAAAGGGTTAAAAGAAAGAGGGTAAATAAACACTTCCGCAAATTTTTGCCCTCGGAAAAATCCAATTTCTCCTAATTCTACAATTTGGGTAGGATAGAATGCAGATGATAAATAATCATTGGTGTTGTAAACATATTGCTCTACCGAAAAAAAGAGTCCGTTTTGATCTGAATTTGTGTTTTGCGTCGGTACTGGAGATAAGAGATAATTGTCTAGTTCAGAATAGTCGCATTCAACAATGCTCAAAGTGACTTTGTCGCATTGCGGGATGGCTACTAATTTTCTGATGCGCATGATATCCGGCGCTCCTGGTTCACGAAAAGAATAACCTTCAGGAAAGCTAATTCTATGAAAGTTTTTGCCGTCAGAGTAAATGGGATCACAAGTAAATCCATTTAACAAAATAGAAAAATCAACATTCTCGACGTTTGATTGACTAATTACGGTATTGAGTTGTTGATCTCCATCGCGAATGGGAATCCAAACTCCCATAAGAGTCGAACTTAAAAATGAAAAACAGTGAGCAGACTATCACTTTCATTGTTACTACCTCTCTACTTATGTTTAACTCAAAAAAATGCATTCCTGATTTCTAGTCAAGAACTTTCTTAACAATAAGTAAGATATTTATGATGAGATGGCTTTAGCCATAAGTCGTAAGGCACCCAATTCTATTCCAATTATGCATTCCACATGGTTCATAGCCACCTACTGGTATAGATAAAAAATTTCAAAATAGAGAATAGCCCAGGCGTCCTTTAATAATTCCTAATCAATAATTCCATCTCAGTCTGAAACGCACCGGAGACAGTATATTACGCTTCGACTTCATCAATGGTGAAGCCTTGGTAGAGTGTGCGAATGTAGGGGTCGTTATTATAGGATAACAGGAACTTCCCTTTGATATTCTTCAGCGCGGCTGCCAACTCTTCATGCTTGGTAAAGGCATCTGCGTCTTCTCTGTCGTATAGATGCTCCTTTGTATAGTAAGGTGGGTCCAGGTAAAAGAAGGTATTGGGCGTATCGAAACGGGCTATGATTTTCTCAAAGTCCTGCTTTTCGATGATTACCTGCTGTAAACGCTCCGAGGCTGCTTTCACCTTTTCCAGATTCCGCAGGGGCATGTATTTGTAACCCTGCATGATGCAGAAGTTCTTGCTACGTGAGCCATAGCTGCAGGATAACTGGAAGTAGAAGCGGAT
>DIMZ01000110.1:0-510 GCA_002425825.1 Cloacimonetes bacterium UBA5553
TTTCAACACACTTTCGCCAATGTTACTTATTGTGACTTTGCCGGCAGACCGGGTGGCGGAGTATATGTAAGCTTAAAATCCGGCAGTACCTATGAAATTCGAGCCTATGATGCCCTGGGGCTATATCAATTGTCCATTACAGGCATCCCGGCAGTATCCGGATACATAATTGACCTGTATTGCAATTTGGATGACAAGCTACTGATGATAAACCTCTCTGGTTTAAACTTAATAGGTCAGATTTACAATTCAGACGGCAGTATGCAGTTACCCGAGGGAGGGGCTATATTGGCCACTACCCAATACCTTTGTCCGTTTCTNNTTCTTATCGTCTATCCCGACGGAGCTAACGGTTTCTTTTACATTAATGCTACTTCCTATTCTTCAAACCAATCACACGTAGAGGTAAACTATATAAACAATCAAGGTGTTTTGTGGGCTCAACCGCATGAACTAAGCAACTCCGATGATTATAATGAGATATGGTACCGATATGCCAACTCTGCGAAT
>DIMZ01000110.1:522-6237 GCA_002425825.1 Cloacimonetes bacterium UBA5553
ATACCAATACAACATCAGGTATTGCATACAATAGGTTCAGTAATAGCGGGGTAGCAGATTATCCAGCAACAGGCCACATATTAGTGTCTGAATCCAAAGGAGTTGTTCAGCAACCTGAAGTTCATCCATTAGGAGAAGATAATGCTATTGCATTTTGGTTAAAAGGTATTAACAAAAATGACTATCCACGCTATTTGGAATACAACATTGTAAGGCCAAATGGAACTTGGCAGTTTGCAGAGCCACTTAACATAGTGCCGAATGAGATAAACCGTGGTTACCAATCAATTGCAACAGACGACGGAAAAGTGATTGTGCTATGGCGTCAGCCAGGAGAAACAGACCTAATTCGTGCACAACTAATTGATGAAAATGGCAGTATGCTATGGGATACCAATGGCAAACCGCTTAACATACCCACTCTCTATGAAGTTGCTTATTCGTACTTTGAGGGTTCGCTCTACGCAGTTTATCAAGAATCTGACTATCTAAAGATGCAACGCTTTGTAGATGGTGAACCTGTTTGGGAGACTTCAGGTGTGGTGGTTGGTGCAATTAACAGCAGTTTTTTGGGCAGCGGTTTGTTTAATGTGACAGTTATAGACAGAACTGTTTTTTGGGTACAAGCCAATGGCAGCACCTCAGCACATATGTGTTTCATGAACAAACTGGATGAGAATGGAAATCTTTATGAGGGTTTCAGCATCTACGGAAAACCGCTTGTAAACATCTTTCAGCCATACGTTGGCACCTCCCTTGAAATGGTTTCAAAAACCGACAATTCGTATTGGTTACATACAGATTTAGTTGGTTATGAATGGGTGCAGAATGGGCATAGCGGGGGGACTTGGGAGATTTATAGCTCACCTTTTTTGCAACACTTTAATGCAATTGGCGACACCCTATCAGCTTATATGTCTCATCCCTGGTGTCGTGATATGGCATCATACTGGGATAGTAGCGGATACTACTTTGCATACTTCACATATCAAGGTGGGCTTAAAGTAGTAAAGTACAACGAAACGGGAAGTGTTGTTTGGCAGCAAACGTATTTAGGTAACTACCCATGGTATTATTCATCCTATAATGATAGAGAGAATGTATCTATAGCCAGGCTTTCTGATAATGAGATAATAATTTCAGGTGCCTCAAAACAGGGCAGTTCAATTGCCTTAGTCTATTTGGTAATAAATCCCGATGGCGTGTTATATCCCGCACAGGATAATCAATTTGCCATTACTAACATGTCCAGCTTCGCCACCAAAATCTGCTCTACCAGAATGGGCTGTTACTTACTTAGCTTCGATCATGATGGTTACTATGCCGGAATCCGCTTCAAAGCTTCTGGAGCTGCGTCTTCTGTTATAGACCCTGGCACCCAGAGCCCTGCAATCTTCCGCCTATCACCTGCTTTCCCAAATCCTTCTGGACAGGATAGCAAATTCAAGCTTGACCTGCAGGATAGTGGCCTTGGCAAGATGGAAGTGTATAACCTGCGTGGGCAGAAAGTGATGCAAAAAGACCTGCTAGACCTGGAAAGGGGTGCACATATCCTGTCCTGGAACGGTATGGATAATAACGGCAAGCTTTGCAGCAATGGCATATACTTCATCCGGGTGAACTTGAACGGATATAGCCAAACAATTAAGGTTGTGCGCATAAAATAATATCGGTTGTCGCATAGCGTATCCAAGTTGCTTTGTGGCTCATCAGCACATCATCTGCTCATCACGCTTATTTCTCAGGCTACCCAGAGTGGATATCTAGCTGTGATGATGTTCTACCTTACTAAAATGGGAAGCTGGTTTTGCCTGTGAGGGCTGGTAAGGATTATTTGGTTGACATAAACTGCGTATCAATTCTTTGTGACAAAAAAGTTGGTTTCTTTAACAAGATATAATATAAGGAGTTACCCAAATGGCAAAATTTAAAAAAGCCACCATGGACGGCAACACTGCTGCTGCTCATGTTGCCTATGCCTTCGCCGAAGTGGCAGCGATATATCCTATCACGCCATCTTCCACAATGGGTGAGCTTTCCGACGCCTGGGCATCGGAAGGACGCAAGAACATTAATGGCACCACGGTTGATGTAATCGAGATGCAATCAGAAGCCGGTGCTGCCGGTGCTGTTCACGGCTCACTTTCCGCCGGAGCATTAACCACCATCTTCACCGCCTCACAGGGCCTTATGCTGATGTTACCCAACATGCACAAGATTGCCGGTGAGATGCTTCCCACAGTTTTCTACGTTACTGCCCGTTCATTGGCAGCCCAATCCCTTTCAATTTTTGGCGATCATAGCGATGTGATGAGCGCGCGTAATACCGGCTTTGCCCTTATCGCCTGCAACAGTGTTCAGGAAGTGATGGACCTCGGTTTGGTAGCTCAGCTTGCCACCATGAAAACATCTATCCCCTTCCTGGTATTCTTCGATGGTTTCCGCACCAGTCACGAACTGCAAAAGATTGAAGTGATAGACTATGAAACCATGGCAGAGCTGGATGATGGCGAGCTTATCGAAGCTTTCCGCCAGCGTGCTTTAACCCCGGACAATCCCCGCATCAAGGTTGGTCAGCAGGCTCCTGATGTATATTTCCAGGGACGCGAAACCAGCAATCTGCATTACCAGAAGGCACCCGGCATCATAGCCGAAACCATGAAGCAAGTAGCCGAAAAGATTGGCCGCAGCTACAAGCTGTTTGATTATGTTGGCCATCCCGAAGCCGAAAGCGTTATAGTTGCCATGGGCAGCGGTTGTGAAACCATAGAAGAGACCATCGAATACCTGAATAAAGAACGCGGTATGAAGCTGGGCATGGTTAAAGTTCGCGTATATCGCCCCTTCGATACAGAAGCTTTCCGCGCTTCACTGCCTAAGAGCGTGAAGAACATTGCCGTATTAGACAGAACCAAAGAACCGGGCTCTATCGGCGAACCGCTTTATTTAGACGTGGTATCGGCACTA
The DNA here is from genome assembly GCA_002425825.1 of Cloacimonetes bacterium UBA5553. GTDB lineage: Bacteria > Cloacimonadota > Cloacimonadia > Cloacimonadales > Cloacimonadaceae > Cloacimonas. The sequence continues at coordinate 3,490 of DIMZ01000110.1, forward strand.
AAAGACACCTGCTGCTTGAACATCATTGGCGGCCGCTATGGTCTTTCCAGCAAGGAATTTACTCCCTCCATGGTGCTTGCCGTCTATAAGCACGTGGCAAACAACGGCTTCCACGGCTTCACAGCCAGCATCGAAGACGATGTATCCCATCTTTCTCTAAAGGTTGACGAAAGCATCAGCACCCTTCCTGCCGGAACCATCAGTTGTAAGTTCTGGGGTCTTGGCTCCGACGGTACCGTTGGTGCAAACAAGAACTCCATCAAGATCANNGCAGGGCTATTTCCAATACGACAGCAAGAAAAGCGGCGGCATCACCCGTAGCCATTTGCGTTTTGGCAAAACCCCCATCCACAGCCAATATCTGGTTACCCGTGAAGACTTTGTTGCCTGTCACAATCAAGCCTTTATCGGCAGATTCGACATCCTTGGCGGTATAAAAGACAATGGCGTGTTCCTGCTGAACTCAAACTGGGAAAGCAGCGAAGCCTTCGACAAGCTTACCTGTGCCATGCAACAAACCATTATTGACCGCAAGATAAAGTTCTATAACATCGACGGCCTCAAGATTGCCGAGGAAGTGGGATTGGGCGGACGCGTAAACACAGTTATGCAAACCGCTTTCTTCCTTATCTCCGGCGTGTTAGACCGCGAAGAAGCCATCCAGCTTATCAAAGAATCCATCACAAAAACCTACGGCCGCAAAGGTCAGGAAGTGGTAGATATGAACCTGAAAGCTGTGGACAGAGTTAATGAAGCCCTGGTGCAGATTGATGTACCCACCATGCTTCCTGCCTGCAACACCCCCAATAAGAAGCTGGTTCCGGATGGCATGAACGATTTTACCAACAACATCATCGAACCCATCATGCGCGAAATGGGCGACCAGATAAAAGTTAGCCAGATGCCTCTGGACGGCTTTGTAGAAACTGGCACTGCCAGACTGGAAAAGCGCAGCGTTGCCGCAGCTGTTCCGCATTGGATTGCCGAAAACTGCATTCAATGTAACCAATGTTCCTTTGTTTGCCCACATGCCGCCATCCGCTCCAAACTGGTAAAGGATGAAGACTTAAACGGCAAACCCGCCAGCTTCAATACCCTTAAAGCCATGGGTGCAGAAGGCCACCAATACAAGATTCAGGTGTATATAGACGATTGCCAGAGCTGCCGCGTTTGCGTAAATGAATGCCCCAAAGCCGCCTTGGTGATGAAGCCAATAGAAGAAGAACGCGCCAATGGCGAACAGGCTAACTATGAATACTTCGACGCACTGCCAAACGACGTGCTTGCCAACTTTAAGGAAGGCACTGTTAAGGGCAGCCAGTTCAAACAGCCTCTTCTTGAGTTCTCGGGTGCCTGCGCCGGTTGCGGTCAAACCCCATACATAAAGCTCTTAACCCAGCTTTTTGGCGACCGCATGATAATAGCCAACGCCACAGGCTGCTCCAGCATCTGGGGCGGAACCTTCCCCACCATTCCTTATTGCAAAAACAAAGACGGCAAGGGTCCCGCCTGGGCAAACAGCCTCTTTGAAGATAATGCCGAATATGGCTATGGCATGCGCTTAGCAGTTCGTTCGCACCGTAAGCTGCTGAAGCTTGCCCTGCAACACCTGATGGAAAAAAGTATTGATGCCGCCCTAAAGGAAACCATCGGTGCCCGTCTGGAAGCCTGGGATGCCGTTGACGCACCTGCCAAAGAAAACGCAGCCAAGCTGAAAGCCATGCTGCCCAAAGCCATGGAAACCGCCTGCGAAGGCTGTGCCAAGCTGATGCGCCGAGCCATTGAACTTCAGGATTACCTTATCGAAAAGTCTATCTGGGCACTTGGTGGTGACGGCTGGGCTTATGACATAGGCTTTGGCGGATTAGACCATGTAATGGCGAGTAACCACAATATAAACGTATTCGTAATGGATACCGAAGTCTATTCCAACACCGGTGGTCAGGCAAGTAAATCTACACCTATGGGTTCAATTGCCCGCTTTGCCGAAGCAGGTAAGAACACCAGCAAGAAAGACCTGGGTATGATGATGATGAGCTATGGCTATGTATATGTAGCCTCCATCGCCATGGGTGCCAACAAAAATCAGGCAATGCAAGCCATTCAGGAAGCGGAAGCCTATCCCGGCCCCAGCATCATTATCGCTTATGCCCCTTGCATAAATCATGGAATAGACATGAGCATGAGCCAAAAGCACGAGAAGCTTGCCGTTGATGCTGGTTACTGGCTGCTGTATCGCTATAACCCGCTTAATAAGCTTCAAGGCAAAAACCCCTTCACACTGGATAGCAAAGAGCCTACCCTTAGCGTGCAGGAATTCCTGAATGCCGAAAAGCGTTATTCCGGCTTGAAAAACATCTTCCCGGAACGCGCCCAGGAGCTTAATGACTGCGCCGGTACGTTCTTTAAGGAAAGATACGAAGCCTACAAGAAACTAACCTAAGCGAATAATAATACTTATACTAAGCAGTTGGAGTTACATTAGCTTCAACTGCTTTTTTTTTCAGGCAGCTTTGTGTTTCCTTGAACGTATTGCAGTATTATTACGGATTCATTGCAGATTTCATCCGTAATAAACCTGCAATGATAGCGTATTTTCTGCATGTTTGGTTTTGACTTACAATTTGCCCATGCCATCGCAATCCAAATCTACAACGCATTACAAGTGATGCAACTGGGCTATCAGCCGCTATCCCATTAGCAAATTGTGAGTTAAAACATGGAATACCATACGGCGTTTTGACTTTC
>DIMZ01000141.1 GCA_002425825.1 Cloacimonetes bacterium UBA5553
AATTAACACGAATTTCATTTACACCAGCACTCCAGTTCGCCAGAACACCAGAACTCCCCCATAGCCCCCGCCCCGCCCCCATCTACACCTCACATTTTGTATTCGGACCAATTTGTTATTGACAGAAATGCTTTACTTATTTAGATGAAAATATAANNGGATAGGTATTGGTGGCGTATATGTCTATACATACAAGGGATTTATGATATGGTATCCAAGGAAGCCAAAGCAAGACTCCAAATCAACGAACTGCTAAAAGAAGCAGGATGGAAGCTTCTGGACGACAAATCTGGAAGAGCAAATGTAGTTGTTGAAGGCACTGTTGATTTTTCTACGCTCGGGGACGATTATGAGACAACCACTAAAGGATTAATAGATTACTTACTCCTAGACACACAAGGCTTCCCCCTTGCAGTGTTAGAAGCTAAATCCCACGATAAAGACCCTTTGGACGGTAAATACCAAGCTGAGAAATATGCCATTGCAAAAAGATGTAAATTCGTTATCATGAGCAATGGTGAAACCCACTATTTATGGGATCTAAACCAAAGCTCAGAACAATTGATCATTAAGTTCCCTTCCCAAAGTGACCTTAAACGAATGTCCAATATCAAGAAAGCCAAACAACTTACATCCCTCGAAGTGAAACCTGATTGGATAGCACAAAGCCAGGGCGGGATATCTGAAAGCGACAAAAAATTCCTCAGAGATTATCAGCTTGAAGCAGTTAACATTATTGCTACAAGATTTGATGAAGGTAAAAGACGTTTTTTGATGGAGATGGCTACCGGCACAGGTAAGACACTATTGGCAGCCGCGGTTATTAAGCTATTTCTAAAAACTGGTAATGCCCACCGTGCTCTCTTTCTGGTGGATAGAATTGAACTTGCCCAACAAGCCAAACAAAATCTAAGCTTCTACCTGCGTGAATACAATATCTGCATTTTCAAAGAGAATAAAGAAGAAGCGCAATTAAATCATATTGTGATCGCCACCATTCAGAGCCTATCCTATAACAACAACTATATGAGATACTTCAGCCAGTTTGATTTTGATTTACTGATCTCAGATGAGGCGCACCGCAGTATATATGGGCAGAATAGGGTAATACTGGAATACTTTCAGGGCAGCAAGATAGGGCTTACCGCCACCCCGAAAGATTTTTTGAAAGGAATTGATGAGAAACTCCTAAATGAAAAAGACCCCCGCAAGCTAGAAAAGAGAGTGCTGCACGATACCTACATCACCTTTGGCTGTGAGAAAGGTGAACCAACCTTCCGTTACGATTTGAAGGCAGCAGTGGAACATAACCCACCCTATCTAGTTAATCCGGTTATCATTGATAAACGCACAGACAAAACTACTAAGATGCTTACAGATGAAGGCTGGAGCGACACCTTTGTAGATTCAGTAACCAACGAAACGGTGGAAGAAACATTCAAGATAAGACAATTGGAACGCAAGGTGTTCTCCAACAGCCTAAACAGACTTATTGTAAATGAGTTTATGAAAGTTGCCAAACGTGATCCTATTACCGGAGAGATTGGCAAAACCCTAATCTTCTGCATCTCACAGAAACACGCTTCCAAGATCACCCACTTGCTAAATGAAGCGGCAGATAAGCTGTGGCAAGGGAAATATAACGCACGAGATGGTGTATTTGCCAGGCAGGTTACCAGTAACATAGCAGGTAGCCAGGATCTTACCAAGAAATTCCGAAACAACCAATTGGGGAATACCAGAATAGGCGTAACAGTAAACATGATGACAACAGGATATGACTGTGAGGATTTGCTGAACGTGGTGTTGATGAGACCTATCTTCTCGGTAAGTGACTTCATTCAGATCAAGGGGAGAGGAACCCGGCTCTGGACTTTTAAGAATGAACTTACTGGGCACTCCGTTAAAAAGGATAATTTCTACCTGATAGATTTCTTTGCCGTATGCGAGTACTTTGAAGAAACCTACGATTACTCAGAACCCCTGCGCCAACCAAGTGATAATAAAAAGGAAACACCAAAAACCAAGCCAGAACCAACAATTGATTCACCAATAGCAGTAATGCAGGGTGGATGCATCTATATTGGCAGCGATTTCATAGTGAAAGACAGCGTGCTGATTATCGGTAAAGAATGCATGAAGATCGATAGGGAAGCCTACCGAAACCACTTCGAAGAATCTGTATTAGGGCTGATGAAGGAAGAGCCGGAGTTCGACCAGGCAGTGCATGCAGATGATATAGACACAGCGGAAAGGATTGCCTCGGAAAAACTGATGGACAAGCCTATCTACTACTTCAATCTCGAAACGCTGCGCAAGGCTTATGATGCATTAAATCCACTTTTTGACTTTATAAAAAAAGGAGCAGGGCTGATAAGCAAGCTTCCGGACAAATATGAAAGAATGCAAAAGGGATTTGATGAGTTTAAGGTTCTAAATTCCAGCCTGCCCTACGATAAGCTGATAAACTACAATANNCTTACCAGCCCCGAATACAGGTTCGCTATTGATAATGGAGACTATACGGTTATAAACAATCAGCTTTATGGTGCCAATGTGCCATTAAACAGCATTAATAAGCAGGAAATTGAAAAGATAATAAACTTCATACGCGAAGAAAGGATACAACATGTCAACTAAGCCCCAAAGACTTAAGAAAGTGATAGATGATCTCAGGCAAATTATCGTTGGTCAGGTTGCTATGCCGCACGACCAAATAGACCAGATAACCCTGTTCATCTTTATTAAGCAGCTATCCCGAATGAATGACGATCTTGTCCGCCTCGGTTCCAAGGAAATTATCTTTACTGGGCAATATGAACGCTACCATTACGATGTGCTATCTTGCTTAAGCGGGGAAGAATTGGTAAAGGAGTGTCGATTAGCTATTGAATCACTTTATACCAATACTGCGATTGAACCCACGATAAGAAAACTATTTGAACGCTCATATCTAAAGATTATGGATAGCAAGGTGCTAGGAAGGTTTCTGGCAGAGTTAACAAGAAGCATCACAGACGATATGGATATGGGGGATTTCTACGAAAGCCTATTACCTATCTTGGGGACGCAAAACGAATTGGGTCAGTTTCGCACCCCACGCCATATTATTGATTTCATGGTGCAGATGATTGATCCCAAGATCGGCGAAACTATCTGTGATCCTGCTTGCGGGACAGCAGGTTTTCTTATCTCAGCTTTTAAGTTTCTATGCAACAAATACAGCGATGAAAAGGGAAACCTTAGTTTAAATCCTGCTCAGCTAAAGCAGCTTTACACAAGTACGATCTTTGGCTGGGATATAGAGCCTTTGATGGTGAAGTTTTCGCTGGCAAACCTGTATTTACATGGCTTAAAGAACCCAAATGTAGCCGGGAATGATACTCTGCTGAACGAAAACCTGTGGATGGGCAGTGATGACATCATAATAGCCAATCCTCCTTTCATTACCCCAAAAGGTGGCGCGGCCAGGCATGCCAGATTTACCAATAAATCGAACAAAACGGAAGTGCTGTTTCTGGAATGGATGATCCATCACCTAAACTACAATGGCAGAATGGGGGTTATCGTTCCCGAAGGAATTATCTTCGATAGCAGCAAAGGACACACAGAGATAAGAAAACAGATGATAAACAGTGGTTTGTGGTGCGTGGTGTCCTTGCCCGCCAATGTGTTTCAGCCCTACTCAGGCGTTAAAACCAGTATTTTGTTTCTGGATAAGGCCATGCAATGCGATAAGGTGCTGTTCTGCAAAATAGATAATCATGGCTATTCCCTGAACACAAACCCATCTCCGATAGAAAAGAATGATTTGCCAAATGTTGCTAAACAGGCAGAGGCATATAAACAAGCTGTGATGATGCACAAGGAGTATGAGGTTCCAGAAAAAGGCGTTATACTGGTAGAGAAAGCAAAACTGTCGGAGAGCGGGTATTATAACCTGAATGGGGAGAGATATGGTGTTACTCATTCCCATAATTCAGAATATCCTTTTGTGGAACTAGGTGTGGTGTGTGATTTATACCAGCCAGTAACAATTTCAGCCAAAGAGATGATTGCCAATGGAGAGTATCATGTGTTTGGGGCAAATGGAATAATTGGTAAATATAACCAGTATAACCATATCGGTGAAGAAGTAGTTGTTACGTGTAGAGGTGCTACATGCGGAACTGTTAACATGACTTTACCAAAATCGTGGATAACAGGAAATGCCATGGTTGCACACCCCAAAACTACTGATTTGAACAAGAAATTCCTTTTCTATCTTCTTTCTAATTCTGATCTTACTTCAACCATTACGGGGTCTGCTCAACCACAGATCACTAGGGCATCTTTAACTCCGTACAGAATCCCCCTCCCACCCCTATCGGTCCAGGAAGAGATAGTTGTGGAACTGGATTCCTACCAGAAGATCATAGATGGAGCCAAGCAGGTAGTAGATAATTGGAAACCTCGGATAGATATTGATCCGGAGTGGGATACTGTACGACTGGACGCAATAACCGAATTGATTACGAAGGGATCTACCCCTACAACATACGGGTATAAATGCCAGAATGAGGGCATAAACTTTGTTAAGATTGAATCTCTGTCTGCACAAGGGGTTATTGAAAATACAAAGCTGTCTTATGTAACACGAGAGTGCCATAATAGCTTTGCAAGGAGCCAATTACAAGTCAATGATATTTTATTTTCAATAGCAGGTACAAAAATGGGGATATCCGCTATTGTTCCTGAAACAGTGTTGCCAGCAAATACAAACCAAGCTTTGGCAATAATTAGACTATCAAACAGCATTAATCATTTATTTGTGCTATACTGCCTGCGATCATCGAGAGTTATGCAAGAAATGGAGGCTTCAAAAACAGGCGTAGCTCAATTCAATTTATCACTAAAACAGGTGTCGGAATTAACAATACCATACCCCGCTCCAGCTATTCAACAGGCTATAGTAGAGCGTATAGCGGGAGAGCAGAAACTAGTGGATGGTAACCGTGAGTTGATTAAGCTCTATGAACATAAAATCAAAGAAAGGATAGACAAGCTATGGAAATCATAGGGATTCGGATATACTCCAAGGATGGCTCGTATCTTCCCCTTTACCCTTGTGACGAAGGTTGTATTGGGTTTGATATTGAAATCTACAAGCGTTTCTTATCATGGGCAGTAGAAAACGCTGATACCTCAGGTATTGTTCGATTAAGTCAAAACTCTTATGATACGATAATCGAGTTAACTCACATGGATGATCTACCATGCCCCTCAAGCATTGTCATTGAGTACATTCACCAACAACGCAACTACGCACTGGGTTTTTCATATAGCAGGACAGATTTCGTTGCCGATATAGTAGAATATGACGAACCTTGAAGCATAGAAATGAGGTAATAACTATGGATAGTAAGCTTACCAGGCAAGCACAGTTCTCTCTTTTCATATCTTCATATGCCCCGCTATTTCTGATCATAGTATTGAGGCAGATTTCGCACGATATCCCATATCTACATTGGGGTGGATGGTCATTTGAAGCTTTTCTTACACTAATAAGGTGCTTTGGTTTAAGCATCGTTCTTGCCCCACTTACTGTTATTGGATTTTGGGGATTACATAAGCTAATGGGCAGATTACAAGAACGTGTTAAAAGTGGTAGTGATGTAACAGTAGTGGACGTAAAGAACAAAAGTGGCGAAGCCATTAGCTATATCGGAACTTACATTATACCCTTTATATTCAATGACTTCTCTTCGATGATTGATTCTGTGTCGATGGTGATTCTATTAACATTAATTTATAGCATTTACTCTAACACATCTATGGTGTTGATAAACCCAATTCTTAATTTGAAATATCCGATTTATGAAGCTAATCTGAAATTTTCTGACTCTGAAAAGACCTGCTTAGTGATCATTCAGAGTTGTTCTTTAGAAGAGGGGGATAATATCAGGGTATATAAAATTGGTCACAAGCTATATTTTGGAAAAACTAAGGAGAAAAAATGAGCTACGAAAAC
>DIMZ01000112.1:0-2335 GCA_002425825.1 Cloacimonetes bacterium UBA5553
GCAGCAGGGAAGCTCTTGTAAAACATTATAATACATAGAGATGGTAGAATCACTATTCACGCATCCCCTCAAAACGCATAGCGCAAAATCTGTTAGCACCTTACTGATGGCTGCTTGTGGCAAAGAAGTATAAGGAAACTAGTACGTATGCTCTCGTCGGAGTCCATATCACGGCAACGATAGAGAAGTGAATGATCCTTTCAAGGTGACACATACTCCAGACTGCGCTACAGCACCTCAGCATAACCAGCACTACCATGCTTTACCATTCACTCATCCGATACTTAAAACCGGCAGCAAGAAAAGTCGAGAGGAATTGTTTACAAATCTTTCTCTTGACATAAGGCCTGCAGCACAGATACCTTGCTTTAGGATTCAGATGGCACGCCTTGCAGACAGTTTTAAAAGACGTACAGCATAGGAGTAGACATGAACTTAAGATTATCAGTTTTCGTATTCATACTTGTTTTCTCGACGTTGCAGGCTACAACCTACATCAACAGCAGCACAGTATCCGGTGAGTGGACGCTTAGCGGTTCACCTTACTATGTGATGAATGACATCAGCATCCCTGAAGGGCAAACCCTGTCGATAATGCCGGGGGTACGCGTATTCACCGAGGGATTATACGCCATTAATGTTAATGGAACCCTTCGAGCCATTGGCACCGCGGCAGACAGCATCTATTTTACCGCTGCCGATACTACTGCCGGTTGGCACGGTTTGCACTTCAACCAAGTGACAAGCGAGCCTGATTCGTCTTACATCACACACTGTCACATCTCTTATGGCAAAACCCATAGCAGTGGCAATCTTGGTTATGGCTACAGAGAAGGCGGTGGTATATATATGAAATTCCGAAACAAAGTAGTAATATCTCATAGTACCATTACCAAGTGTTCAGCAAGCTTGCAAGGAGGAGGTATTTATTCTTCTCGCGGTAGCTTGATTCTATATAACTCGGTAGTAACGAATAATGTATCGTATGGAGGAGGAGGCATATATACCAATCTGGCATCTCAAGTGGTGGTGAAACATACTGTTATTTTGAATAACTTAGCACTATCGACAACTGGAGGTGGTTTGTATTTAGACTGTGCCATATCCTCAGAGAGTAAAATTGATAATTGCCTTATATCTAATAACACTGCTTCAATTAATGGTGGCGGGATTAGCTTGGGTGCAGGAAGACACTTCATAACAAACTGTACAATATCTTATAATAATAGCACTCGAGTAGGTTCTCATGGAGCTCTGTCTAGTTCAACGCTGCCAATTAATAAGCAAATTGTAAATTGCATATTGTTCAACAATTCAACTGACAGTTCGGGAACTCAGGGGATAACATATTATACAGACTTTAAGTATTGTAGTATTGCTTATGGTACTATTGGAGGCACAGATAACACTCAGAGCAATATCATTAGCGAAGACCCGCTGTTCATATCACCACCTGCGGGTATGGGGGCGAACTACAACGGCGTATCCGCAAACTTTGGGCTTTTATACAACAGCCCCTGCATTGATGCCGGTGACCCCATGCTGCTTGATGCCGATGGAACCCGCTCCGATATTGGCTATCGCCCTTATTTACACAAAGCATGGTTCCAGGCAACTCCGCTGTTCCTAACTGTAGGTGATGTAGTAAACCTGCAAAACTTATCGCAAGGATACGATATCCCCGAAGCTCTAATAGAGTGGGATATAAGTGCTGATGGGGCAATTGAGAGCAATAGCTATAACTGGTCTTATCAGTTTAACAGCCCGGGGGTGTATCCCATAAAGCTTATCCAATCTGCAGGTGCGCTAAGAGATAGCTGTTATCAAACTGTGGTAGTGCAGCAGAACCAATTGCCTGCCCCCGATAATGTAATAGTAAATGTGATTGATTCTGAGGTAGTACTGTCATGGAATCCCGTAACTGAGACGGTAGATTATAACCCCGTAGATGTTAGTTATTATGTGGTTTACAGTTGTGACAGACCGGATGGCTATTTCCGCTATCTAGGTACTTCAGAGTATGGCAGCCCTCAATTTGTACATACAGGTGCATCATCACTAAGTAAATGCTTTTACATAGTTATTGGCTTTGACGGAAGTGAACGGGACTTGCAGGAGTTTATATCGAAGCAACCTGATATGCAAGCGACACAAAGGTTGGTGCATTAGAGCCTGCATAAGACTTTGTAATAACCTTGAATGCACTCCTGCAAACATGCACAACGTTGTAGAGGTGCACTTTTTGCTTGACAGAAAAACGCCCCCTAATTTTCGTGACAAAACTTAACCGAAAATAAGGTCCAGTAACTCAGTGGTAGAGTATCTGCCTTTTAAG
>DIMZ01000112.1:2369-6668 GCA_002425825.1 Cloacimonetes bacterium UBA5553
CTCAAGATTTTCATTCTTGCAAGAGGGGTTCGATTCCCCTAGGGGTCGCCAAATTTTTGGTTTTGCCATTTTTATGAAAACCGCATTTTATTCGTCCCGTTCGTCTAGTGGCCTAGGACTCGTGATTCTCAGTCACGCAACAGGGGTTCGATTCCCCTACGGGATGCCAATTTTCTATTCTTCTTGGTTCAGAACTTGCACATACTATTGCCATGAAACACAAAGGAATAATACATAGTGGCTTATGACTTTCTTCCCAGCCGTAAACTAAGGATAAGTTATCGTATTACACCAGACGGTGAAGAGCGTACATTCTCCCTTCCCCGCCATAGCATTGCTGTGCTTATCGCGTTATTTGTGCTTATCCTGGGGGTGGGAACCTACAGCCTTATATTGGCAATGCAGCTATCGGGAAACAGCTCACGGCTTCAGCAGCTGGAAATGGAGAATGCAGGGCTGCGTAACAAGGTGGAGTTCTATGCCACCACGGTTGATTCCATCTATCAAATGTTAGACCTTATCCAGGCTAAAACGGAACAGGCAAGCAAAAACTATCCATCATTGGGCTTGGGAGAATCTCAGCCGATGCCAAGATACGATGCACAGTTAACTCATCAGATGGAAGATTTGGAGAACAAGCTTGCCATCATTCTACAGCAGATTTCCCCCGATACATCAAGCATCGCCCAAAAGCTTAGCCCTATTTCAGACATCCCTGCCGATTATATCCCCTCAATTTATCCAACCTTTGGCAGGATTTCGGATGGCTGGGGCTTACGGGTTCATCCTATTAGCAATAAAATTGAATTTCACCACGGGATTGATATTGCCAATCAGATGGGCACGCCCATATATGCTACTGCTAAGGGCAGAATAAGCAAGATTGATTATGACAGCAACTATGGTAAGCGCATTATTATAGACCACGAGGGTGGATTTGTAACCGTATATGCGCATCTTTACAGCTATATGGTGCGGGTAGGTGATGAGGTTGGCAAGGGTCAAATAATTGGGCTCATGGGCAGCACCGGTCTTTCCACCGGGCCACACCTGCATTACGAAGTTCGGCGTGCCGACGAAAAGCTGAATCCCACTGCCTATCTGAACCGCATCGATGAACCTGCCTATGCCATGCGCTAATCAGCATCGCAGGGCTTATCTTTTTACCAATCACTCTCCCCGCGAGATTGTGTCCGGATATAATAACATAAGCAGTGAAGATTTTGTGGTTGCGGTAGATATGGGGCTGGAGCGTATTCATCAGCTTGGGCTATGTCCCAGCTTAATAATTGGCGATCTCGATTCTGTTAGCCCAGTTGTCTTATCATTATATCCCCCCTCACTTATTACGAGGCATCCAGCCGAAAAGAATGCTACCGACACAGAGCTGGCAATATCGGCATGCATGAACATGAACTGCTTTAGCGAGATAATAATATGTAACACACTGGATGGGAGATTCGACCATGCTTTGGCAATTGTACAGAACCTTTTGGAGCATGTATCATCCTCCAGCCGCATACGGGTGGAAACCGAGAGTCAGGTGCTATTCTTTATCTCAAGTGAAGAGGTTTTGGTAGATAGGGTAGGGCAAAACATCTCTCTGGTTCCCTTTACTCCGGAAGTGGTTTTCTGCAGTTCTGAGGGTTTGAAGTATCCATTAAACAATTTAACAATTAAACAGCATCAATCACGTGGCATCAGCAATGTAATAAGCTCAAACCCGGCAAGGATAATTAAACTCAGCGGGGAAGCACTGGCAATTATTACAATTTCTAATTGACAAAAACTCATAAGCCATGTAAACAGGCGTGAATTAGATAATGGGAGAGTAATAGCGTGAGTATCGATGTCGAAAAAACCAAGTCCCTTAGCTTTGAAGCCGCATTAAAAGAGCTGGAAAGCATTGTGGAACGCCTTTCAGCCGGAGATGCACAGTTAGACGAACTGCTAAAGCTATATGAAGAAGGCGTAGCCTATCTAAATCACTGCCAAAGCCGTTTGGGCGAAGCAGAAGCCAAGATAAAAATGCTAAGCGCGGGAATTGCCTCTCCTACTCCCACGGAGGATAACAATGGATAGAAAGATACTGCTAAAGAAAGACATGAAAGAGAAGCAGGAGTTGGTAAACATCATTCTGGATCGCTTCCTTCCCCGCAAAGATGAATATCCAAAAGAGATACACAAAGCCATCCGCTACAGCGTGTTTGCCGGAGGCAAGAGGCTGCGTCCCTACCTTACCATGCTGGCTTTTCAGATGTATAACGAGGACGTTGAGTTGGTAACCCCGATAGCCGCTGCCATAGAGATGATACACACCTTTTCGCTAATCCACGATGATCTTCCCGATATAGACGACGACGAATACCGCAGAGGTAAAAAGTCTTGCCATGCCATGTTTGGCGAGGGAGTGGCTCTCCTGGCAGGTGATGCGCTGTTAATTAGTGCATTCGAACTGGTTACCATGGCGGAAATTGATGCTTCCTTAAGGGTGCAGTTTGTAAAAGAACTAGCCCGGGAAGTGGGAGTGAAAGGCCTGATAACAGGACAGATGGTTGATATCGAATCCGAAGGCAAAAAAGTGGACAAGAAAACGCTGAACTTTATTCATGCAAATAAGACAGCTCGCCTTATAAATCTAAGTCTGCGCTTTGGTGCCATGGCAGGCGGTGCTCCGGCTAATGAACTGGCATTGATAGAAGAATATGGCAATCTAATAGGCTTGGTGTTCCAGATTGTGGACGATTTATTGGACATTGAAGGCTCGCAGGAAGAGCTGGGTAAAAGCATCGGCAAAGATGCAAACGTAGAAAAAGCCACCTTCCCCGCTGTTTATGGCATAGACGAATCTCGCGCCAAGGCAGAAGAGTTAACAGAAAAAGCCAGACAAGTAATAAGCCCCTTGGGAAATAAGGCTCTGAAGCTGGATATATTGGCAGAATATCTGCTAACCCGCAAGTCATGAACATAGGTATATTACGCTTAAGCAACACTGCTGTCCTCCCACAAAGGATGACGGAACACGCTTNNCTGTTTGCCGATTTGGCGGAAGCACAAGCTATTGCTCCGGGTAAGTATCTGGCTATCCCCACAGGCTTTGCCCTGGAAATCCCCATTGGCTACGAGGCGCAAATACGCCCCCGCAGCGGGCTTGCCCTAAAGCAGGGAATTGGTATTCTAAACAGCCCCGGCACTATTGATGCCGACTATCGGGGTGAGATAAAAGTTATTCTTATTAATCTGAATTCGGATTCGGTTTCTATTACGCCGGGNNCAGTATTCCCGAACTGGTGGAAGTAAATAGCCTTAACGTTAGTAACAGGCAAGATGGCGGTTTTGGGCACACGGGACATTAGGAGTAGAAATGTCGCAAGAACTTATTAAGAAAATACAGCAACTAAAGAATGATACCTCAGCCTTGGTTTTGGCGCACAACTATCAGGCAGTGGAGATTCAGGAACTCGCAGACTTTAGAGGCGATTCGCTGCAGCTTGCTATAAAAGCTGCCGAAGTGGATACCTCCACCATTGTCTTCTGCGGTGTGAGATTTATGGCAGAAACAGCCTCGATACTAAACACCAAAGCTGACGTACTTTTACCGGCACTGGACGCCGGATGCCCAATGGCAGACATGATAAGCGCAGAGCAACTGCGCAATTTTAAAGCCGAACATCCCGGTTCACCAGTGGTGTGTTATGTGAATTCCAGCGTGGAAGTGAAGGCAGAAAGCGATATCTGCTGCACTTCGTCTAATGCCGTGAAAGTGCTGCAATCTCTTCCTGCCGACAAGCCCATCCTCTTTGTTCCCGATAGAAATCTGGGAACCTGGGCAGGAGCACAGGCAGACAGGGAAGTAATAGTATGGGACGGCTATTGCCCTGTGCATCAATGGGGTTTCAATATCGCTAATGTGCAAAGCGTTAGAGCCAAGTATCCGAACTACACCTTGCTGGCGCACCCAGAGTGCGACTCCGACATTATTCAGTATGCCGATTTGGTGATGAGCACGGGCGGTATGATGAAGTGGATAGAGACAAATGACAACGCCATTATTGCTACCGAAAATGGGCTTACCAGATACATGAAGTCGCTATACCCGCAAAAGAATATCGTTAGCCTTTCAATACAGGCAAACTGCAAGAACATGAAGAAAACTACTCTGGAACACCTGTATTTGGCTTTGCAAAATCACCAACACGTGATAAAGGTTAAGCCAGATATTGCCGAAAAAGCTAAGCGTTGCATCACAAGGATGCTGGAGCTGTAGTTTGGCGTCTGCTACAAAAGCACTGAAAGCAG
>DIMZ01000112.1:6673-12464 GCA_002425825.1 Cloacimonetes bacterium UBA5553
ATGAAGGCGTAATACTTCAAGATAGTAGCCTGCAAGGCGTTACGTCTGCTACTGCTTCGCTGCTGGAGTATATAAAAAGCAACTTCGGTAATGGAGAACTAAATGTATTGGAGGCAGGAAGCGGGAGTGGGATACTTAGCATTATGCTCCAGCTTGCCCGCCCTACCTGGCAGCTTATGGGCATCGAGATTCAAACAAGGCTACATGATCTTGCCGTCATGAATGCTGCTGCCCTCAATGCCAATGTAAGCTTTATATGCGCAGATTTGTGCTCTTATGATGCAGGAGCAGTGTTTGAGCTTATTATCTCCAATCCTCCCTGGCAAAAGGCAAGTAGCGGCATTGTTAGCCCAAATAATGAGAGAGCCATTTGCCGTACAGAACTGATGTGCAATATGAGCAGCGTGCTGGCATTTTGTGAGCGCAATCTTGCCCCCGGTAAAGATGCAGTATTGCTGTATCCATCTTATCGCAGCCGTGAATTGCACAATGAAGCCGAACCATACAATCTGATAGTAGCAAACGAACTTAACATAAACAAAAACACTTCCATCTTTCATCTGCAAAAAGGATAGAGTATATGAACACCCGATTTTCTCTGTTGATAATCATGCTAATAGCACTGTTTTCCGCGTGGCTATACCACGGATATGAACACGCCATTAGCCACCAGGCAAAGCTTGATGATATTGCCAGGTTACCGGTTTATGCCTACGTGGCAGACACCACCAAAGTATCTCTGATAAAGGCAGACCTGGGCTCGATTCCGGGCATAAAAAGCATTGTTCACGAAACTGCCGAACAAGCTGCAACCGAGCTGCTTAATGCCTATGCCCTACCGCTGAATGAAGAAATGATAGCTGACTATAGTTTCCCTGATATTGTTACAATAAATTTCGCTGCTTCCAAACTAGGCTTGGAAAGCAAACCAATGGTAATTGACATCCTGCGTTCACATCTCCCCGAGGAAGATATAGACAGCCAGGCAAGCGCTTATGCCATCCGCAGCGCAGACCTGCAAGTAATAAACCGTAGAACTATTGCTTTCCATGTATTCGCAGCCCTGTTAATGCTTCTAATCTTTGTGTTTAGTCGCCTTAGCTTTGAGCTGCACACTCTGCTGCTTTACAAGGGTAAGAGACACAGCGTGGTGGATGAGATAAGGCATCATAAACAAGGTGTTCAGCACACTTGGGCGATGCTGCTTATCCCCTTGCCGGTTTGCATTATCGGCTATTTTGCTTTTGTGTTCATAAAGCCTGTCCCCCAGCTTGTTCCCTACTGGGTGTTTGCCGCCCAGTTTGCTGCCGCTTTTGTTGGAACGCTTATCACCCATTTCTCGCTGCACACCTTCGAGCAGGAAGTAGCATTTGATGAAGCACCTATCATCGTGGTCAATCCACCAGAACCAACCTTAAAAGAAGAAGGCACAGATGAAGAAACACATTCCTAATGCCTTAACCATCCTTCGTTTCCTGCTGGTGCCGGTGTTTTTATTCTACTTGTTTGTGTCCATTCACCCCGATAAGAATTGGTTCTCACTAGCCATATTCGTAATTGCTTCTTTCACAGATTACCTAGATGGCATGCTTGCGCGCAAGTATAAAGTGATTAGCGATTTTGGTAAGATTATGGATCCCCTGGCAGACAAGCTGCTGGTGCTATCGGCATTGCTGGGTTTATGCTGGCTGCCTCCATTTTATATCAGCAAGGTTATCTTTTACATCATCTTAGCCCGCGAAGTGCTGGTAACCGTATTGCGAGAAGTGTATCAACGCAAAGGCATCGTTATGGCTGCCGATAAACTGGGAAAGATAAAAACCGTTATGCAAATGGTCGGCATTATAATCGCCTTCACTATCTGGGCGGCTATGGACACTATTCCGAAGCCTGTTGCTATAACCATAAGTGCCTGGTTCTGGCTGGTTGCCATTATAACCGTGATTAGCGGTATAAACTATGTGCGTAATAGCACAAGAAAGGGGGTTTGAATGCGTAAACTGCTTATGCTTGCCTTATCCTTACTATCGCTTACTTCGTGCTTCCAAAAAAGCCCAAACAGCGAGCGCTATACCATGTTCGACAAGATTATCGACCATGCCAAGCCATTGGCTATGGGAGACGATAGAGATGTGTATGTATTCTGCGATCCTGCCAATTGGAAGGCTTTAGAGCCTTTCATCCGCAGCGGAATTGAACGCGAAGTGCCAATTGTGTATCCAGAGAAGTACTTCAATCTTGTGCTTGCCGACGTAAAGGATGCTGCTACATTAACCAGATACAAAAACATAGTGTACATAGGCGATTTACAAAGCACAGCCCCTGTATCAAGCCATATGAAAAGCATCCTTGCGCCAGACTTTATTACACGTGTAAACAGCAGTGGTGGCGACTTGTTTGTTGCCAAAAACCACAGCTCAAGAGATCAGGTTGTGCTTTTCCTTCTCGGTAAAGACTCCTTAGCATTAAGCAAAATTGGTGCAGTTCAAGCCGATCCCATCTTTAACATCCTTCTGCGCCGTTTAGTGGAACGCCAAGGTTATTACGCCTATCAAGGAAAGGTTTTACCCGCTTCCTTCTTCGAGCCGTATCCCTTCACCATTCAAATCCCCGACACCTACCGTATATATTCCAACGATGCCAAGGGCAACTTTCTTAGCTTTTTATACCGTGCCCGCATGCAAAATAGAGAGATACCGGATAAATACGTATCCATCTATCACGAAGCCATGCCCGAAAACAAGGTTGACCTGAACTGGCTGCTTAGCAAGCGAGCCGAGATTGGGCAAAAATATTTCGAAGGTGATGAGTTCGACCCCAACCTAATCCGCAAAGAGCCTTTTCGCTTTGCCGAGTATGAGGGATACCGCCTCTTAGGAGCATGGAAAAATATGAAGCATGCCATTGGCGGTGGCTTTCAGAGCTTTGCTTTTTGGGATGCTAAAACCAAAACTGCCTATATAATAGACAACAGCGTTTACTTCCCTGCCGGCGACAAGCTACCTGTTCTAACCGAGCTGTACACCATCTCCAACTCCCTAAAGATTAAGTAATGCAAAAGTATTTATTCCTTGCCGCAGTCTGTTTACTGCTGCTGGCAGCTTGTGCAGCACCGCAGAGCAGCATTGTGCCAAATGAATCCGATAAATCTAAGCCAAACTTAGCATCTATCTACTACTATCTTGCCGGCTCATTACTACACTACGATGGGGACTACACCTCCGCTGGACAGCTTTACAAACTGGCTGCCGAGAATGACCCGCTGAGTTTCCAGATAAAGAAGCAGATTCTGATAAACAGCACCTATGCCTACGTTAACCGCCAGATATCCAATGAGATAGTATTAGACCTGTTTAACAAAGCCCGCACTGAACTTAGCTTTGATGCCGACATGCTAAATGCCGCATACATAGTATATAATCAAGCCGGATACCAGGAATCCGTTATCTGGGTGATAGACGAAACTCTTGCCAGGTTCCCCTCATCAAGAGCTTACCTGCAAAAGTTTTACCTGGATTATGCGCAAAACCCCAAAACCGACACCAAGTATCTGGATAAAGCCTATAAACTGGCAGCCGGCAAGCCAGATGATCTAATCCTGGTANNGCGCATGTATGCTCTGGTAAACCCCAAACGGGCAATACCCATACTTATCGAATCACAGCGTTTAGAGCCAAAAAAAGAAGCTGCTTTACTGCTAAACGAACTCTATCTACAGCATGGCAACACACAAGAAGCAAGCACATACTTCCGCAGCTATTCCTATCCTGAGAACAAGGAAGCCATGCTACACTTCATCCAAACTGCCAATAAGCATAGGGCATATCAAACCATTATCTCTCTCCTACCCGAAGCTGTAGCCACTGCAGATGCCTCTATTCTAAGCGAAGTGGCATTTGCTGCCTATCTAAACAACGACAGCAAAGCCCTGAACGCCTTACACACAGCACTGCAAAACAAGGTGTCGGAGCCAGAACAAGATGCCAAGCTTGCCATCTTCCTGCTTGCCCAATCGCTGTTTGATGCAGACATGGCTGCTCCGCAAACCTTTGGCGACATGCTTTTCGGCATTCAGGATGTGGACGACATGATGCTCTACCGCACCCTACGCTACACTCTGCAAGTGCAAAGCGGAGCAATCAGCAGCTCACCCAGCTTTTATGATGAGCTTATTGACGCTAGTAAAACCAGATTACCAGATGCTGCTCTTTCGCGCTACCTTATTGCTGCCAATCAGGCTTTAAGCACTACCGACCCGGACTTGCTGTATGCACGAGACCAGCTATGTGAAAGCTTTGTTACAGCAGGTCGCGGCTATGAAAATGACTGGACTACTGTTCTAAGCGCCTATCATTTAGCAGGAAAGCACGAAGCAAAGATAAATCTGCTAAGGGCAGCAATAGAACGTTTCCCAAAGAATGCTTTGTTCCTTAATGATTTGGGCTACAGCCTGCTGGATTATCCCGAACACCGCAAGGAAGCGGGGGATTTAATAAGCATGGCAATAGCCATAGAACCCAATAACGCCTTTTATCAGGACAGCATGGCGTGGTTTTACATGCTGCAAAATGAACCGGAAAAGGCTTACAATCACATCCACATACCCATGCAGATGCAGGATATGCCCGGCGAAATAGCCTATCATATAGGCGTAATCCTTATTGCCAATAATGACCGTCAATCGGCAGTGCAGTACTTCAAGCTGGTATTAGCCGATCCTGATTACCCCCAATATCACGCCAAGGCAAAGGAAGCCCTAACAGCAATTGGGGCAGATTACTAATTTCCCGCCTGTTTCTTGTTGCGCAGTTCTAGTAGCGTTGCCCGCGATTTAGATTCCTCTGTCCAGATAAAGCTACCTGTTTCACAAGGGAAGCTGTCGCATTCGGCGCAGGTTTCATAGCCCTTAGCTCTGGCACAGGCGCGGATTTGGCATACAGCACAAAAGCCGATATGCCTGCCATCTGCTCCACAACCGTCACAATCCAAATCTGACAATGCTATCTCTTTGTTAAAGTTCTTCAGATAGTCTGCTGCCAGCTTCTTTTTAAGTTCCAGATCGCCGTTTTGAGTCGCGATATAGGCATCGCACACTTCGCAATCTATCCCGCAGGGGGCATGCATTGGTGTCATAATACCTCAGTAGGACTTATTAAAGTCCCTGTTTTCTTCTTGCAGCTTCCTGGCATGAAGCCTCGCTGCTTTTTCTATTAAATCCAAAAACTCCGCACGATAGCCGTCGCTATCCTTGCCGAGGTTATCCTTAGCCATGTTCCTTACTGTGTCCCAGGTTAAGGCTGCCCCAAATTCGCTGTCTTGCAGCATAAGCCCAAAGCCTACCACTGCACTGGAAAACAGATATGTCTCCGAACTGGCTTCCAGAGCTTTATACTGGTTCAAAATCGGCACTTCAAAGCCGGTGCTGACGTCCGAATCCGGCAGCTTATATCTCAGCTTAACGGTCATCATTTCCGGTGAGTTTCTTGCTTCATCACTTATGGCAAGATTTTGGTATTTTAATGGCTCCAGCTCCGGCACGCTTTCTTTGGAACTCATGGGGATTATCTCGTATATAGCCGTAACTGTATGTCCCGCACCCAGCTCTCCGGCATCCTTGCTGTCATCCTTGAAGTCCTCATCACGCAGCAGCCTGTTTTCATAGCCAACCAGGCGATATGCCTTCACATGAGCGGGATTGAATTCCACTTGCAGTTTTACGTCTTTGGCAATGGTGTATAGAGTGGACACCATCTCGTTCACCAGCACCTTCTTAGCCTCGTTTATGGTATCT
>DIMZ01000074.1:0-2218 GCA_002425825.1 Cloacimonetes bacterium UBA5553
CATCAAAGAGATAATGCCAAGCTGGTAAACATGCTATTGCAGCTTCGCGATTTGGGTAACAGCGTAATAGTGGTAGAACACGATGAAGACACTATGCGCAATGCCGATATGATTGTAGATTTTGGTCCCAAGGCAGGTGTTTTCGGCGGTAGAATAGTAGCACAGGGTAGTATAGACGAGATAATGAATCATCCTGAATCCATTACTGGTGCCTATCTATCGGGCAGACAACGTATAGCCATTCCTGATAAGCGGGTTAAGCCCGATGAGCGATCACTAAGAATTTGCAATGCAACCCACAACAATCTTAAAGACATTACTGTAGATATACCGCTTGCTTTGTTTGTGTGCATCACGGGTGTTTCTGGCAGCGGGAAAAGCAGCTTGATAAATCAAACCTTATCTCCTTACTTGCATAACTACTTCTTTAAGAGCACGCATAAAGTAGGCGCAAACAGCAGTATAAGCGGTGCCGAGCATATAGACAAAGTAATATCTATAGATCAGCAGCCTATTGGCAGAACTCCTCGTTCTAATCCCTGTACTTATATAAAGCTATTTGACCCTATTCGCAATCTCTTTGCCGAACTTCCGGCATCCAAAATGCGAGGATACAAGCCTGGACGGTTTTCCTTTAATGTAAAAGGAGGAAGGTGCGAAGCCTGCGAGGGTGCAGGACTGAAGCAGATTGAGATGCACTTCATGGCAGATATCTACGTAACATGTGAAGTATGCAAGGGTAAACGATACAATTCTGAGACACTTTCGGTACGTTATAAAGGAAAGAATATAGCAGAAGTATTGGACATGGATGTACAAGAGGCAATAGAATTTTTCGATGCTATTCCTTCTATTAAGCAAAAGCTAAAGACTTTACATGAAGTGGGGCTCGATTACATAAAGCTTGGCCAGTCTTCCACCACGCTTTCCGGTGGCGAAGCGCAAAGAATAAAGCTATCGCGTGAACTGAGTAAAACATCCACAGGCAATACGTTATATTTGTTAGACGAACCCACTACCGGCTTGCACTTCGACGATATAAACAAGCTGCTGGATGTGCTGAAGAAACGGGTAGCAATGGGAAACACTGTGGTGGTAATAGAGCATAATCTTGATGTAATAAAATCTGCGGACTGGGTTATTGATTTGGGTCCAGAAGGAGGCAACGAAGGTGGCCGCCTGATAGCTGTTGGAACGCCTGAAGATATTATGAATAACAGCGAGTCATCCACAGGTTATTACCTGAAGCAGCATTATCAACGCGAGAAAATTAACAATAAGCAGCGTAAGGCTAAATGAGCTTAGTCCGATTTACATACTCACCGCTAACCGCAGGGAAGCACTTAATTGGCATAGCCGGAGAGTTTAGCAATTGGCAGATAATCCCNNTCATGGAAGAAAGCGGGGGAACATACAATATCAGCTTAGACATCCCTGTTGGCAGATACACTTATAAGTATATCGTGGATGGTAACTGGATAGCCGATGAGAACAGCAGCAGTAAAGAGCTTGATCCATTTGCCGGATATAATTCTGTTCTAATCGTTAGTGATGCGTATCATCAGCATCAATGGAGCGATGTTCTAAAAGCCGGAGAGCCTGCAGGAGTTCATGGTTTCACCAAGCTATATAGGGCAAACAAGAACATCGCCGAATTACGTTTTATCTGGTTTCCTGCATTAGTTGACGAAGCATATCTGNNTATCTGCTGCTGGCAAATGAGAAACGTGCACTAAAACGTGTGGGCAGAACGGCTATTCAGGAAGTTTATAACGCTTTTATAGATACCAGCAACCCGCTAACAGGCAACATTATTCGGTTCCTTATCGAGGTTGTGCACAACAACAATCATTACTATTTTGGCAGAGAAGGCGTATCAACAGATTTAAACTCGCTATCTGCCATCGAACTGGATATCAGAAATGAGAAAGTTTTCAGCATACCTGATTGGGTGAGCAAGTCTGTAGTATATCAGATATTTCCCGATAGGTTTTGCAACGGCAATCCTGTTATAAATCCCGACTTTTCCGAGTGGTATTATCAAGACTGTAAAACCCCTCCCAACAAGGGCGAGTATTTGCAAGAAAATCAAGAGTATTATCACTATATTGACGATTGGAGTGATGTGTCTGGCCTTATTAAAAGTGAATACTTAGCCGGAGGAAAGCCGGATTGGTGGTCATTTTATGGAGGAGACATTGCCGGTGTTAGAGCCAAG
>DIMZ01000074.1:2229-3158 GCA_002425825.1 Cloacimonetes bacterium UBA5553
ATTACCTGGTTAACTTGGGAATCAGCATCATCTACTTCAATCCACTTTGGCAGGCTAAGTCCAATCATAAATATGATTCCTCAGACTACATGAGCATTGATCCGCACTTTGGTACTTTGGATGAGATGAAGGCTTTGGTTAGCGAAGCTCACAATGCGGGGATAAAGATTATTCTGGATGTGGCATTCAATCATACTGGAGAGACCTTATGGGCATTCAGAGATTGCCTGTCACGCGGGGAAGAATCACCATATTGGAACTGGTACGATTGGTACAAATGGCCGTTGCCCAGCCCATTGCCGCCAAACTTTAAGCCCAAAGAGTATTACCAATGCTGGTGGGGTATAAAGGATATGCCCGATTTGAATTATGATCTCTCCCGCCCCCATCCTGATGAAAACACAATTAGAGATATAAAGGCTGCTCAGCCCAATGAATCGCTGGTTAGCTACGTGTTAAAGGCTACTCGTTGGTGGCTCTTGAATGTAGGCATTGATGGATTTAGACTTGATGTTCCGGACGAAGTGCCATTCTGGTTCTGGGAGCTTTTCCGCAAAGAGGTTAAAAGGTGCAAACCCGAAGCCTGGATTGTTGGTGAGATTTGGCACGATGCAGTAAAATGGGTTAATAGCCGCTATTTCGACTCTGTAATGAACTACGCCTTCTTCAAGAATCCGGTAACCGATTACTTTATCACCAAACAGATATCCAGGCAGGAGTTCTGCCTAAAAATTGAAAGCGGTTTAGCATTATACCCCACGCATGCTACAAAGGCAATGATGAACCTATTGGGCAGCCACGATACATTCAGGATATTTGAGATAGGGAAAGGCGACGTAAGCTCGGTTAAGCTGGCAATTGTATTCCAAATGTGTTTTGTGGGCACACCACACATCTACTATGGTGACGAGATAGCTATGATGGGGGCT
>DIMZ01000074.1:3210-13263 GCA_002425825.1 Cloacimonetes bacterium UBA5553
CTCCAGCATTAATGCACTATACACCAAGCTGATAGCCATGCGAAAGCAATATGCGGTATTCACAGAGGGGGACTTTTGCTTTGTGGATTGTACTGCAGATATACTTTGCTTCAGAAGAACACTAAACAACAGCGAAGCCACAGTGATTATAAACTCATCAGCGATTGCTGTTGAGTTGGATATCCTTGTTTTAGGGAGCATAATCTTTTCTACAAGTGATATACCCAGTAATATGATACCTACCGGGCAGTCTGTTGTTCTGATTCGCAATCTGTAGTTCATTAAGCTTATCTTGCTCGAATTGCAGTATCATNNTCCGTAATTCATGCGTATTTCAAAAGTAATTCCTTCAAGGAAGCCTGTAGTATTATGACGCTAACAGATTGGCGGGTAATGTCTTCTATCGGTTAGTTGCCAATCTTGCTATATATCACCTATATTGAGGGTAGCCACAAATCAGAAGGTTATCCCCGAAATGCTTGAAGCTAATGTCCTTAAGCTCAATAGCATCAGTAATACTGCTTATACCCAAGCTGTTTAGAGGGCTCATGCTTCCGCCTATGATTTTGGGAGCATAGAAGAACAAACACTTATCCACCAATTGCTCTTTCAGGAATGATTCTGCCACGCCACTGCCTGTTTCCAGCATTACAGAGTACTTCTTCATTTTTGCCAGGTGCTCCATGACATCTGCTATTCTGAATAGTCCCTTATGCATGGGCAGAGCTTCAATCTGAGCACCTAAGCTGCGAAGCATATCTACTTTTTGTGTGTTAAGCTGATCAATTCCGCAATAGATAACACTGGGATATTGATGCATGCTTTTAGCAAAACATGAATCGATCGGCATAGCTAAAAAAGGGTCTAAAACTGCCCTTAGGGGTTGTCTGGCTTTTGCCGAAGAGCGAGCAGTTAGCATAGGATTGTCTTGTATTATAGTGTTTATACCTGTAAGGATAACGTCTGTTTGACTGCGTAACTTGTGAGTATATTTGCGCGAGGCATCGTTACTTATCCACCTTGAGCTACCATCTTCGGCAGCGTACTTACCATCAAGGCTTAGTGCGGTTTTCAGGGTTACAAATGGCCTGTTCTTGCTTATGTAGGTAAGGAAATATTCTAATTGCCTGGATATTCTCTCTTCCAGCGTTCCTGTGTGAACCTCGATACCGGCAGCCAATAGCATTTGAATGCCTTTGCCTGCTACTAAGGGATTGGGGTCTTCAATACCCACAAAAACCCGCTTGATTCCTGCGGCTATTATTGCTAATGCACAAGGCGGAGTTTTACCATAATGTGAACACGGCTCCAATGTTACATACATATCGGCACCGGCAGATAATGAGCCTGCCTGCTTTAGTGCCTGCACTTCAGCATGGTCACCGCCATAATCCTGAGTATGACCTTTGGCAATAACTTCGTTGTTTTTGCATATCACAGCGCCAACAAAGGGATTGGGAGAGCATTTGCCTCTTGCTTTCTCAGCTTCATTTATAGCAAGCTGCATGAACTTGGTAGTGTTATCCATTGTTTAGCTTTTCCAGATTCTTTCTTGCCACTTCAAATGTAGGGTAGGTCATTAGTACTTTTTCCCATAAAGCCTTTGCATCCTGAATGCGTCCTTGCCCTGCATAGCATGCCGCTAGGTTGTTCATAGCATTTGGGTCATCGGGATGTAAGGTGGTTAGCTCGCCAAACCAGAATGCTGCATTATCGTAATCAGATTTTCCTAAATACAAGGTTCCCAAATGAAAATAAGGCTCAATCCAGGTATTATCTAGGGCAATGGCATTAAAGAAATCTACTGCCGCTTTGTCTGTGTTCTTACAAAGCTGCCAGTATAATGCCCTGTAATAATACAGATCCGGGCTGTCAGGATACACTTTCATATTGCTTTGAATAAGCTCCCACACACGTGCATCATCAGCTTTTCCCAAAGCTTCCGCTATGTTATTATTCGCTTGGTTTTGGGCGAAGTATTCTTTGGGAGAGCCCAGAATAGTTTGTCTTATTCTCCAGGTTCCGCTTGCACTGCTAAGCAGGATGGTCATATCCTGTTTGTGGTTTAGCTCCATAAAAACTAGAGCACTAATTCCGTCTTCGCCAATACCGCTGTGAATAATGCTGTAGGTAGATACCTTACGCAATATCGGAATGCTTTGCATCAGTTCTGTGTAACGCAGAGCCAGGTCTTGTTTATCTAGCTGGTTAACCGTTAAGGGTCTTAGCTCATCCCAAGCCAGCCTGACTATGGCCTGCATATATTTATGGATGCATGTCTCATGGTGAGCACTAACTTCTTCAGAGGCTTCCGGAGTAGCTATGCAAAGCTTCTGCATTAGATATGTAAGTGGGAAATGCGAGGGATATTGAAATCCTGTTAGCCACTTCACCAATCTTGCCGGGTCTTCAGTGGCAAGGCTGATGGGGCATTGCATATCGAGATTGGCATTTTGACGTCCCACCCATAAGTCTATATACAGCTTCAGTACATCGGAAGACTCAGTAAGAGAATCGGCTTTAAAAGTGGGGAAGATGCCGGCTTCCGTTTCGGTGGCTGCATAGGGGCAGGAGCTTGGGCACTTGGTGTCACACCTAAGCTTATTGCAACATTGCCAGCAAACTTTCTTGTCATTTCGGGGGCATTCTCTAACTATGCGCTCAGTGTAGCATACCTCACAACGGTTACTTTTGAATATCTTTAGCATGTGGAACGCTCCGGGATGGGAGGCATATTGCGTTTGAATTCCGATAGTTTTATTAGCTTTCTCACCTTCTCAATTTGCTCTTTTGTGTAAGCAGTAGTTACTATGCCCTGAGTTAAAAAGCGCAGTATTGCATCCAAGTCCTGATATCTAATGCCCAGTTCCGATTCATCACTCTGTCCTTCCCACAAGTCTGCTGTGGGGGTTTTGTTTATAACCCTGTCTGGTAATTGCAGCACTCGAGCCATTTCCCATACTTCAGTTTTGTATAAATGCCCAATAGGCTCAAATGCACAGGCAGAATCGCCATACTGGGTGCAATAACCTACTAATAGCTCAGTGCGGTTTCCTGTTCCAACCACCAGTGCATTCTTTTCTGCGGCATAGTCATATAGTACATTCATGCGAATACGCGCCATCCAGTTACCTCTGCGCAATCTGTCTGCGTCTTTGGCGTAGTTATCGAAGTAACTGTCTGTCATGGGGCTCAAGTCCAACGTTTTAAAGCTGATGTTCAGACACTCAGCTACTAATAACGCATCCTTGGCACTACTGGGATGGCTATGCCTATATGGGATGTTTATGCCAAATACGTTTTCAGAACCAATGGCCTTTACTGCCAGTGCAGCAGATACGGCAGAATCGATACCGCCAGATAAACCGATTACTAATCGTTTGAAGCCACTTACCTTGCAGTAATCAACAATGAACTTGCATATTCTATCAATCTCTTTGGGATAGTCGAACATCAGAAACTCCTTTGCGAACATAGCGAATTTGAACAATCATAATTTCATGCATTAAGAGTCAAGAGAAAAGAGCTTAACCAAGCTACATGTGAAGCACTGAGCCAAAATGAAAAAGGGCACGATCTAATGACCGTGCCCTATACATCACTATATTAGATGCCTATGATACTCATGAAATATTAAGAGTTAAGACATCCGAGTAACTTGCTATTATTTCATCATTATCATTTTCTTGGTGCTGCTATACTTGCCGGCTGTCATCTTGTAGTAGTATAAACCGCTGGATACGCTGTTGCCATTGTTGTCCTTACCATTCCATACGATAACATGGTTTCCTGCTGGTTTTACGTCATTTACAAGGTTCTTCACCAACTGACCTTTTAGGTTATAAATCTCCAATGACACGTGAACAGCTTCCTTTATGCCAAAGGAAATATTGGTTTCGGGATTGAAAGGATTGGGATAGTTGCCATTAAGAGCTGTTTGCACCGGTGACACACCATCCACATAATTGCTCACAGGTTCTTGAAGATCGGAGAGCAAAACCTTAGCTGCCTGCAAAACTTCCTTGGTATCCAGGTCTTGCACCCAGGCAACCAGTTCGCAGTGTTCGTGAACCCATGTTTCTCCCATTATCAATGGTAGCTCCACTTCGATAAATGGCATGTCCAGATTCATTAAATCCACAGGTGTGCCATCCAAACCGGGTATCATGTTTCGGTTCACAAAGCTGAAGTGAGTTTGCCCATGCCATGTGTAGGCAATCTCGCTTTCGGTAATAGCTACGTGCAAAACCAGGTTGGGGCGAATAATGCGGCCTGTTTTGTTAATCTTTACCTGTAGATTGTAGTTTTGCCTGTCTTGAGTGCCAAAGATTTCTATGGCTACAGGAGTTTTTATCACTTCACGCTGTTGCACCACTGGCAAAAATGCACTAAACAAGCTCTGTGAAGCACTACCACCTACATAGCGCACTACTCCGTCAAAGATCGAAGTAGGATAGCCTGAAACGCCATAATATGTGTTTCTGCCGTTGGAAATGGTGGTAGCATAGGGATCGCCATTGTGGTTTTCTACTATTGCTACGTTATATCCTCCGGCATGCAAATCGTCTGCGCCCATGGCAGCACCGGGACAGTATTGACACCATCCACCTGTAGCAATCTCCAGTAATACATTCTGCTTGGCAGTAGTATAGGTTTCGATGTGTTTAGTGAAAGTATTGTTCGTAAGATCACCATCTACCACATCTTCGAGTGATGTAACACTGAAAACAAAGGAGTAAATCTCATCTGCTACATCCAAAGTTACTTGCGGGAAAGTGGCAGTGAAATTTGCCCCGGATAGCACAGTCTGCTGCGCATAATCGGAGACCGTGCTAATTACCTCATCGCCAATTTTAACCTCCAGCGATACTACCGCTGTCAAAGTGTTTTCGCCAGTGTTTTCCACCACACAGGAGGGACTAAAGATTGTGTTTGGCTCCATTTGTGAAGCCCCGGCAGCACTATCTATCCCCAAATCATACGGAAAAGGAGTGTAGAGCTTTACATTGTCTATATACCAATAGTCTATGTTGTATGAATCACCATTAAAGAACAAGCCGAATTGAAAGCTATCACTGCCAACATCAGCATTGCTGATGGTTATGCTTTTTAGCTCGGGACCAACATTAGCATTAGGATTCGCAGTCCAAACATTCGTCCATGCCCCACTGCTACTACGCGTGGCAACGCCAATTTGATAAGGGCTGGCATAATGGTCTAAGAGGTGATTAAAGTCCAGTTTAACTGTTGTTAAACCCATTGTGTTTATCATAGGAGAAATGAGATAGGTAGCTCCATTGAAACGTGGAGACCAATTTAAGCGTGCTTCGGGAGATACTCCCCCGGCATTGTTACCGACAAAACGTGACCAGTTTCCAGCCTGTGCGCTAACTGACCAGCCTGTAGGTGGAAAGGTAGTAGAACTAAAGTCTTCGGAAACGAATATTTCGCGGGTTACCTGAGCAACCAACGGTAAACACAAAGCCCAGGCTATAAACAAAACCAGGAGCACAAACGAATAATGATGTCTCATCGGACATACCTCCACGTTCATAATTTGCTGTTGGTAAAAATGTGCTGTGCTGCAAGTTTTGTCTATAGATTTGTTTTGATGTGCGCCTTTTACTATATCAAATATGCTGTGGATGGCATAAATGCTAATAAGGCTCGTGCTTGTAGCAGATTAAGTCAGATTAACGACTGTGCGTTACAATTGCTACTTGGGAATCGCCCTACATGGATATACCGAAACCACTATATGATATAAGCTTCCAATAGCCTGACAGCCGTCTCGATACAATTGGGGCAAAACCTTTCATATATACCCTCATCCTTACCTCTTTGCCGTTCCGCTGGGTTGCTAACGTCCAGCCCCAGTATCTCGCGGCAATTGGTGTTGCCAACCTTCTCCTTCCACTTCGCTACGAACTCAATACACAGGTTGTCGGTGTTGGTTTTCCGCTCAATAGTAAATTCGTCGAAGCCCTTGGCAAACCCTAGAACCATCAAAGCCCCACTTAGCGCACCACAAGTTGCCCCCATTCGCATTCCTCCACCAAAACAGGAACTGATCCGCTTGGCAGTTCTATCGTCCAGTTCAAGCTGTTTGGTGAATGCTGAAACCACGGATTGTGCGCAATTAAGGCCATTACGAAAGTTCCCTTGCGCGATATTTACGTTTGTGCTGTCCATCCAATCTCCACATTTGTTGGTTTGTGTACTCTGTATAAAAAACAGTTTATTTGTCAAGGGAGTTTGGCTGTCAACATGAGATTATTTTTCACGTTTTGAGTAAAATATTCAACAGCACTACTGTAGTATTTATGCAACGTTTCTAGCGATATGTGTTGTGTTATCACTACATTTTGTGCTGATATTTACTTCATTTTGAGCTGCTAACTTGCTACTTTTAGCTATGCTACAGCATGCTGTGGAAATACTTGAACAACGCAGCCCAACAATTGCCTCAGATTGGCATAGAAATTGCGCTACGCATTAGCATAACGTTACAAAGGAGTTAAGATGGGAACACAACAGATTCTGATGCTAGTTATTGGCGTGATTATCGTCGGTCTCGCCATTACTGTTGGATTTGTTACATTTAATAATGGTTCCTATAACTCAAACAAATCCGCCATTGCTGTAGAGATGCAGGAAATGAGTACTCGCTTGATGCAGTATTGGATGCTTCCCACTTCAATGGGTGGTGCCAGTCAATTATCTAGTAATGTATCTGTTGCCAGTGTGGGCAAATCACTCGGTTTTCTAGACATGGAGGGAGTATATACGCTTAGCAATGACAATGGAGAATACCGGGTGTTAAGCGTAACGGGCTCTGTGGTAGAGATCGGCGCATTGGGCAACGTTAGCAAAAAGAATAAGTTTCCCTATGCTAAACTAACTGTTGACCTGCTTACTCAGGAAGCCAGTACGGTGTTAAGCGAACAAACCGGTTTTTAGCTGCAATACAGCTCCCCTCAGAGCATCAATCATAAACATCGACTGTAAGACCTTAGCATTATCTATCGCCTCCGCTATGTTACTATAAGTATCGTAGCTAAAAAACCATTTGACAGTTTGCCCAATGTTAATCACAATGTTTTACAGAGACTGGAAGGAGGAATAATGAGAAAACTATTTATTCTAAGCCTTATCTTGATGATCATGGGAGGCTTGTATGCAGAACGTAAAGCCCTGGTGATTGCCAATTCGATTTATGATAAAGTAAGTCTAAACAATTCAATAGCCGATGCAGATTCGGTGCAGTCGGCATTAAGCCGCATGAGCTTCAGCGTTACTCGTTTTAACAATCTCTCGTTAAGCGGTATGATAGCGGCTGTAGATAGCTTTGCCACCAAGCTTAGCGTTAGTGATGAAGCAGTGGTTTATTATAGCGGTCATGGCACCAACTTTGGCGGCGTGAATTATCTTGTCCCCTCCGGCGTAAATCTGGGCATTACTCAGGTTTACAGCAAAACATCATATAGCCTGAGCACGCTTTCACAGAAGATTAAGCATGCGAAGAATTCTATCATTGTCCTTGAAGCATCAAAAGCTTGGGGTGCCTCTGCAAATAAAGCGATAACCAAGCCATTTGTTAGCATGAACGCTGCTTCAAACAAGCAGGTTATCTTCTCTGCTGCTGCTCCGAATAAGGGCGTGCAGAACATGCAATTGCCATATAGTGCCTTCACCAAGGCTTTCTTAGACAGAATTACATCATCCAATGAGGGGATAAATGCGCTGTTTCCGCAGATATCGCGCGACGTTCAAACGCTTAGCAACGGTGCACAAATCCCTTGGGTATCTGGCTCTATGGAAGGTGATTACAGCTTTTTGAGTGAAGCAATGATGTTGCAGTGGCGCAGACAACCCCAAAAAATACTACAGGGGGGTGGCAGCTTATCCTGGTAGTATGCCTTGGCTACTAAGCGATTCCATCAATTCTGCCAGTTCACTGGCTTCGGCATCATTACCGCTGGATAGCTTCAGCTTGTGCAATCTGGCAAGCATGGGCAAGGCATCTCTGCTATTTTCTTGCTCTAGCAATATGTTACAGATGTTTTCCAATGCCTTCACCTGCTCCATAAAGTCGTTCATCTTGTCGGCAAGCTCCAGCTTGGCCTGTAGCATGGGCATGGCATTGGCATAGTCCTGCATAATAATGTAGGTATAGCCAATGTTACCCAGGGCGATTGATTCTTCTTTCAGCAAGCGCTGTGTGGTGGCAATCTTCAGGCTTTGCCCAAAATAGTCCAGAGCGAGTGCGGTGTCTTCCATATGCAGAGCAATCATCCCCAGGTTGCTAAGGCTTTTTGCTTGTCGCTGGTGTTCATTTAGCTGCAATGCAAGTTCAAGGCTGGCTAATTGCAGTGCCTTGGCATGTTCATAATCACTATTTTGCAAATACCAATTGCTTAAGTTGCTTTTCGCAATACAGGTAAGTAAGGGGTCACCCAAATCCGTTGCGATTGCTTCTGCCTGAGTAAATAGCTGAAATGCTCTTTGCATGTCTGGCATGTAGATGGACGCCATACCCAAGAAACGACAGGCATGGCAGCAGATTGCCAGGTTGTTTGAAGCTTTGGCTAAGTCCAATACCAGCTCTATGTCTTCAGCAGCACGGTCCCATTCGCCTTTTAGCCACATGATATCGGCAATCTTTAGCCTTGTCTCCAGCTTTTTGGGCTCATTTAACGATGGTATGCCAAGCAGCTTCCTATAAAGCTCCAAAGCCTGCTCGTTGTTATATGTGCTTGCCGCTTTATCTGCCGCAAGCTCCAGCCATGATGCTGCTTTGTCCCATACCTCTGCTTTGCTGAAGTGATCTGCCAATACAAAGTAAAACTCGTCCAGTCTATTCGGGAATAGCTGTTCTATTGCTTCTCCGCACAGCCTGTGCAACAGCTTCCTGTTCTCCTGAAGCAAGGTCTGGTATGCCACTTCCCTGGTTGCAATGTGCTTAAAGAAATAAGCAGAGAAATCGAATCCCAAGGATTTGAACACCAAGCTCTGCTCTTCCAATCCTGCAAGCGTGCTGTCCACATCGAGCGTCTCTCTCAAACGGGTTTCAATATGCTTCAGGATATCCACAAAGAAATCCTTACCAATCACCGAAGCCTTGTATAACAGGGTTCTTAGCGCAATTGGCAACCTGTCCAGACGCGATTGAATCAGCGAATGCAAGGTTGCCGGCACTGGGAAGTCACGAAGCTCATCCTGCGGAAGGCTTTCAATGTAATTGCACCACTCTTCCAGATAAAATGGATTACCTTCCGAGAGGCTAACAACCTTATTAATAGCAGTTTCAGGCAGTTCAATGCCGGAGGTGTGAGCGGATATAAGTGCCCTTACATTATCTTCAGTAAGGGGCTTCAGCCGTATCTCCCTTAAGTTTGGATGCCCGACACAATAGTCCGGCAGTTCATACTCCGTGCGCGACATTAGCAACCACACCACAGCCGCATTAGCAGTATTATCTTTTGTAATCAGGTTTTGCAGCACCAAATTGGATGCTTCGTCCAGCCAATGCAGATCATCCAATATCATCAGCAATGGCTTTCCTGCCCTCGCTGCCTGAGCGGCAATGCATTGCATGAAGGTTTCAATAGCCATAAAGAGGTGATTAAGCAAATCTGTTCCGCTTTGCTTCAGCCTTGGATCTTCCAGTTTTATCTCCAGCAGGAAGGCAATAAGATTCTTCACATCTTTTAGCTTGCTGGCAGATGCCTCATCCATATCAGTCTCAAGCTGCGTAAAGCTTTCGCTTAGCTTGCTTAGCTTCAGCTCGGGGCTCTCATTTAGTTGAATGCGGAAATAAGCCTCAAAAACGGAGCTGAAAAGATTAAGGGGGGCGGGACTAATACCGCTGCAAGCACCGTGCAAAAACAAAGCTTTATCGGAATTAGCCTTCTCAAATTCGTACACTAAGCGCGTTTTACCCATGCCGGCATCGCCACGTATGTGCATTAGCGAACTGCCATTTCCCTTAGCCGCTATCAGGAGTTCATTAAGCTGTGCCAATTCTGTTTCTCTGCCCACATATCCGCTGCT
>DIMZ01000074.1:13314-21446 GCA_002425825.1 Cloacimonetes bacterium UBA5553
GTGCCAGAACGGTGTAACAATCTATCGGCTGGTCAAAGCCTTTTACGCTTAGCTCTCCCACCGCTTCAAAATCAAAACTGCGCGATACTTGCTTCATTGTAGCAAAAGGCAACATTATTTTATTAACCGGAGCATTAGATTCCATCCGGGAAGCGAGATTAACCTCGGGGCCATACACAGTGAAATCCCCTTCTCTATCGGCACCAACCTTGCCTACGGAGACAATGCCGGTATTAATTCCTATCCGCAAGCCAAGCTCTACATTCTCGAAACCTGCCTGTTTCTTTAGCATTCTATTATACGCCCCAAGCTGTTGTTGCATCTTTAGAGCTGCCATTATTGCCCGCTCGGTATCCTGTTCGCTTGCCTGTTTTGCCCCAAAAAGAGCCATAATGCCATCACCCATGAACTTATCTACAAAACCGCCATAATAAGATATACAACGTGAAAAAAGCTTCATCAGCTCATCCATCTTCTTATGGATGGTCTCGGCATCAAATAGATTCGATATGCTGCTAAAGCCCTTAATATCGGCAAAAAGCATTGCCACTTCCCGCAGCTCACCTTCCCGCAATTGCAGCTTTTCCTCTGTGGAATCATCTTCCATGCCCAAATCGAAGAAGTCACCACCGAACATGAGGTCTGTATCGTTGCTGTTGTTAAACATGGCTCTCCTCCTCTTATTCAAGCTTCCAATATGGCGAAGGCTATGGCATCTTCTTTTTCGTGAGTGAGACTTATATGCGCATGGTTTAGCCCCATTTCGTCTGCTTTTTTCTTTGCCCCACCGCTAAGCAATATATCAGGATTGCCATTGGCATCATTAACTATTTCTATATCTTTCCAGTTCACTTCGCCGTCCCAGCCTGTCCCCAGTGCCTTCATTACTGCTTCTTTGGCTGCGAAACGTGCTGCGTAGGACTGCCATTTGCTGGATTTTGCTTCACAATAGGCTATCTCAGAGGGCGTAAAAAGTCTTTCTGCCATGCGTTCATTATTCTGCATGGCTTTGTTAATCCGGCTAACGGATATGATGTCGGTACCGATTCCAATAATCACATCTTGCTCCTATAATGCCTCTTAGGCTCAGGTGTTGTGCAAGATGCCAGCCTGATTTGCTTTGCAAAGCTGTCAATCAGATTAACGCTAGTATCTGGCATTAGTAACAAGGCCAGCGGGAGTCAGCTGTTTTCACGCTCCAAATCCAACAGAAGCTGTTGTAGCGTGGTTCCTCCAGCAAAGCCGGTAAGATTACCCTTGGCACCTATCACCCTGTGGCAGGGCAGCAGCACCGGAACCGGATTCCTGTTAAGCGCATTTCCCACTGCACGGGCAGCATCTGGCTTACCTATGCGCTCAGCCAGTTCGCCGTAGCTAATTGTCTCACCATAGGGTATTTTTAGCAGCTCTTCCCAAACCATTAGCTGAAACACAGTTCCAGTGGCAAAGTATGGCAGATTAAATTCTTTCAGCTCACCGGCAAAGTATTGGTCAAGCTGATTGAACAGCTCTTTTTCCACATCGGTTTTGGGCTTATCCGGCGTTTGTGCCTCGCAGAAGTTAATGCCTGTGATGGTGTCTTCTTCCAGCTCGATTAGCAGATGTATATTCATTGCCGGTGCGCGGTATATTATTCGTTTGTCCATTGTTACTCCTTTGCACTGATGCTAGCTATGATGCCCGTAACAAGGCAGCTCACAGATAAAGCAAAGCCCCTTCAAATACGAGATAAGAAGGGGCTAAGATGAGTTTTTGGTAACTATGCAGAGAATCTTCTGCGTTCTTTAATTCTTCCCGCTTTACCCTGGGCACTGCGCAGATAGAACAATTTAGCTCTGCGAACCTGACCATGGCGCACGATCTCAAGTTTATCGATATTGGGTGAGCTCTGAGGGAATATTCTCTCCACTCCGATACCACTTGATACCTTTCTTACGGTGAAGGATTTGGATACGCCGGCACCACGTTTCTGGATAACGATGCCCTGAAACACCTGGATGCGCTCCTTGCTACCTTCTTTAATTTTATAATGGACCTTCACGGTATCGCCAACGCGATAATCAGGAAAGTCGGTTCTGATTTGGTCTCTGCCAACTTGTTGCAGAATATCCATTTGGGTTTCCTCCCATGTATATACTCGGAAGAGGTTTGCTGGCAAGGGAAAGGTGAGTGGACGAATAAAACATGGTGTCATAGTTCGTCCTTAGCTGAACTTTACTTTCAGGCCCTTTGGCCGGATAACAAAGCCAGGCGACACACGCCGCCACAGGCATAGTCCTTTCCATCGCAGGGGGTATGTAGCTTTGCTCTTCCTGCGTTGTAAACTGTAAATATTTAGTCAGATAAAAGGTCGGGTCTTCGGGTTTTGGTTAAGGCATATGCTGCTTGTTGTGCCCAATCGTCTATCGCTTTATGATTTCCGCTTAGTAGCACGTCCGGCACGCCCAGCCCCATAAAGTTGTCGGGACGGGTGTAACAGGGAAAACCAAGCTTTGGGGTGCTGAACGAATCGCTGTTTGCGCTTTCTATATCGCCCAGTACACCGGGAATAAGCCTGCTTAGTCCATCTATAAAAATCATGGCTGCCAATTCGCCGCCACTTAGCACATAATCACCCAGGGACAGCTCGTCTGATACGCATAAATCGCGCACACGCTGGTCGATGTCTTTATAGTGGCCACATAGCAGGATAACCCGCTCATAACTGCTGTAATGCTCTAAAACCTGTTGATTTAGCTTGCGTCCTTGAGGTGTGAAGTATATAACCGGAGCATTCCCCCGCTGCAAGACACTACTCAAAGCATCATAAATAGGCTGCGCTTGAATCACCATGCCGGGAAATCCGCCATAGGGGTAGTCATCCACACAGTTGTGCTTATTCTTGGTGTAGTCCCTAAAGTTGCTAATCTGCACCTGCACTGCTTGTTTGGCGATAGCACGAGCAACTATGCTGCTTTCCAGAAAGCCACTAAAAGCTTCCGGAAACAGGCTTAGCACTTCGAAGGTCATGGCTTTGCTTCATTGCGGTAGAACACAATAAGCTCCTCCGCATTATGCAGGATTACACTTTGGCTATCGGCTTGCACCGATTGCACATAGTGATCTACCAAGGGGATAAGAATTTCTATGCCGCTGCTATCGACAATTTGCAACACATCCTGTGCGCCGTTGTGGAATACTACCTCAACTTCGCCCAGTAATTCGTTATTATGCATCACCTTAAAGCCCGCCAAGGTTGCGGCATCGGACGCTGCTGCATCCTCCTCTACCTCGACAATGGCAATTACAACATCCTTGTGTTTGGGCTGCTCTTCGCTAACGCCATCTTCAAGAAACTTAACCCAAGTCTTTTTTCCTGACTGTTTTCTCTCACTTATAGTTACGTAAAACACTCTATCGCTATTAAAGATCAAATACACTTCTTCCAGATCACTAAAGACACTTCTGTATCCCGGCTTTATCATCACATGATGAAAGCCATCAGCATCGCGGCCACCAAGCTTACCTATTCCCGTAAGTCCAGGTAATCTCATTCGCCGTTCAACCGTTGTGATCCGTTAGCAGTGCATAGAATCGGCTTTCGCCAATTCATTACTCGATTATTTCGAGCTCCGCGCGCTTTCCTTGTTTGGTGCTAACCGCGTTTATGATAGTTCTGATTGCGCCCGCAGTTCTACCGCGTTTGCCAATCACTTTGCCTATGTCAGACTTCGCTACTCGCAGCTCATACAGGGTAATCTTGTCGCCATTGATCTCTGTGATGTTCACTTCACCGGGATCGTCCACCAGAGCTTTAACCATGAATTCAATAAGATCTTTCATGTGTCACCTCAGAGTTTTTTATTTGCTTATGCTTCCTTTGCGGTTGCGTGAGCTTTTACTTTGTTCTCGTGCCAAACTTGCAGAACGCCGGCTTTCCGCAGCAACGAACGGACGGTATCCGTGGGCTGTGCACCAACGCTAAGCCAATAGATGGCGCGATCAGTTTCTATATTGATTTTAGATGGGTTCGGTTTGGGATCATACCAACCTACACACTCGATATACTTGCCATCGCGCTTCACGCGTGAATCCACGGCAACAATGCGGTAGAAGGGCTGATCGTTTGCTCCCATCCTTCTCAATCTCAGCTTGACCATTATTTCTCCTTGTCTTTATCAATCAGTTTTTTCTATGATTTGGCATTGTTTTTTATACTGCCTATTCCGTCAAGCTCTTTTTTAGTTTAAGCTCCTTAAATCCTTATGCGTAGATAACATGAAGTAAGCCTCTTGTGCATTAAGCCAAGCGCAAATCTCTCCTTTTGGCATAGATGTTCTATATTCTTTTAAGCCTAACGTATTCTTAAGATTCTGGAGACCCTTACCTCGCTTTGCGTGGCTGCCTTTAGGAAATAGATACCGGAACCCGTGGGCGTTCCCCGGTTATCTTTACCATCCCAAACTAATTGCAGGTTATCGTCTGAGAAACCTTCATACAAGGTGTTCACTTTTTGCCCTCTCAAGTTGTAAACGCCAATCTCCAGCTTCTTGGTTTTATCTGGTGCATGAACGATAAATGTGGTTTCGTTTCGAAAGGGATTGGGATAATTACTGGATATTGTTAGGCTGGGAACATGAGGAGCGGTAAGGTCGGACACATCGGATGGTTCATTGAAAACGCTACCAAGCACATAACTAACTAACTGATCTGCATCTGATGTCCGCATATTGTATAGCGGAAAGCTGAGGCATATCACTTTCCCCGCCCCGTATGAACGTGATATACCAACGCTGTAGCCATTCAGGAAGCCCTGGCTGCTGGCCGGATCATAGTCTGATGCATAGTGGTAGATGCTTTCTTGCGGATTTACTGCCTGCATGCCCTCCACTGCCATCATATGTCCGTAAAAAGCAGCCATTGTTTTTAGGCTATCAACCTGAATATCCTGATAGTTAGCATAATCTGAAACAGCATACTTGAAGCGTGCACCATTGCCGTAATTCACCTCTGCCACTCCCAATACATCATACATGAAGCTTCCAGGCAGAAAAGTAGCGGGATAACCGGCATTCATTTCAAAGGCTTTGCTGGGAAAATAGACGCTGAACAGAATCTGCCCGCCATAGTATACGTATTGCCGCAATGCTTCTTGAATACCATGAGGATAGGAATAGTCGGAATTATCGTTACCATGCCACAGGATGCTGGAATATATGCCAATATCCGCCAGTTTCAGAGCTGTGCTGTTCTCTTCCAGATCAAGATGCTGTACAGGTGTGAAATCCTGAAGCAACCCGGCATAGAAGCTATCAACCGCCAAATCGGAGGGCAGAAGAGGATTTGAACTGCTAAAGTTTTTGCTTTCATCAATCACATATATGCCCCTATCCAGAGAAACGAGCCTGCTGTGTATTATATCTGATGGAGAGCCTTCCAAGCCCTGGCTGTCCACTGCGCATACATGGTAATAATAATAGTCAAGACTGCTGCTTACATCATAATCGATGTAGCTGGTATCAGGATTCTGTACTGTAGCTATCAGAACATAAGCAGCTTCTTGTCCAAGCTTTCGGTATAGTTTATAACCCTCCACATCCAGTTCCGAATTTGCCATCCATGATATTACAATAGCTTGAGTATTAGGTTTATCAATTACAAGCTGAGGTGCTCTGGGTAATGATTGGGGTATCTCTCCCCCATAAATCCTCCTGCCTGGGTATCCACTATAATTAACGTCTGCAACTGAAACATAGTAGTATTGCCCTTCCTCAAGACCGCTTATTAGGCACTGTGTGTCAGAAGTGTACTGCCAAAGAGCCATGTTATTAGCATCTGTTCCATAAAATACGGCATAGCTTGCATGCTCTGGATCAGTGGAACTTTCCCAAACAGCCTGAAGGGAACTTCCTGTGCCTGTATCTAACACACTCATACCCGCTATATTAGCTGAGAGATTGGCATAATATGCAGTTGTGGCAGTGGCTGCCCCCAGTATCTGGCGAGCGTATAGAAAGTCTATGTTCTCTATTGTGTCCTGTCCAGAGTGCCAATAGGGACTTAGATACCTTTCTATGAACATAATAGAGGGATAGCCAGCATCATCAAATATCATTCCGTCTCCGCCTTCATCTATGGGGCCTTCAACTGGCTGAAGGCTGGTATAAGGCTCAGAAAAAGCTACCGCATCCCTGTATATAAGGGGGTATCCACTGAATGGAGATACATTAAACTCGTTACTTATCGGAGTATTTGAGCCAATCATGTCCATGTTAATCATAATCCTGATGTCGTGATTCTCACTTTGGGCGTAAGTGCAATACTCATCAGAACCCCATGCACCCATTTCCTCGTTGCTAAACGCTATAAATCGAATGGTGCAACGGGGTTGATAGTTATTAAGCTTCATCACCCTTGCCATTTCCAGCAATCCCGCTGTTCCGCTGGCATTATCATCCGCTCCGGGAGCCCAAACAAATGGATCGCTATTAAGAGACTTTGAATCATAATGCGCACTCGCAATAACGTAAGTTTCCGGGTGTTGATATCCAGTTAGAGTGGCAATTACGTTATACTGAGTAGTGCCCCCCCTTTGATACTCCTGCAAGTATGTATTTGTATAACCGTAGCGTTGAAACTGCTCAGCCAGCCAGGTGGCAATCTCCAACTGGTTATTTCCAAAGGCATAGCGGGTTTGATAGTCCTCAAGATGCTGCACATAAGCCTGTATAGTATCGGCACTAATGGAAGAAACCAGATTCTGGACTTCCGGTATTGGTTGATAGGTCTGAGCCATCAATAAGCCCAGGACAGATAACAAAACAATAATGATTAGGCACTTATTCATTCTTTCCTCCCAAGTTAGATATCCTGTTGGTGCCTGGCTACAGAACCACAGCCAGATACTAAACCAGAACTGCATAGCGCCAACATTGCTCTAACCGTTTATACCTACATTGTTAACCATTATTGCACTCCATAAGACCAGCCAATTAAGTCAAGCATTTTTATGCAATCGTTCAGGTTCGGGCGCAATAGGTAAAACAAAACGAGACAAGTGGTATGTGGGATTTTGCTTATGAGACCATCCAGGCATGATGAGTTTCTACCTGTTAGAACCTGGCAAATTGGTGTATCTCATATTTTTGTTGACCATTTGAATGCTATAGAGCATAAGGTTTAGCATATCACGCTATGAGGTTAGAAACATGAAGCTAAGATACTTAGGACATTCCGCCTTTCAGATTGTTAGCAGCAGCGGAACAGAGATTGTTATCGATCCTTTTCTGGATAACAATCCCCTTGCTCCATTTAAGTCCCACCAGGTTTCCGCAGACTACATTATTATCACCCATGCCCATGGCGATCATATTGGAGATGCGCTAAAAATCGCGGAAACTGGTAAAACCACATTTGTCTGTGTAAGCGAATTGGCAGGGATGCTTGCCAATCAGGGGCACAAAACTCATGCCATGCAGATAGGAGGAGCATTCACTTTCTCCTTTGGCCGGCTGAAGCTGGTGCCTGCTCTGCATGGTTCCATGACCCCCGATGGCAGATATGCTGGCCTTGCAGCCGGAGTGGTGCTTTCCATAGACGGTAAATGCATATATCATTGTGGTGATACAGGGCTGTTTGGCGATATGCGCCTTATCGGCGAAATGTTCGATGTAGATTATATGCTGGTTCCCATAGGCGGCAATTATACCATGGACATAGGCGACGCCATATATGCTGTAAGGATGATCAACCCCAAGATTGCCATTCCCATGCATTACAATACATTTGATCTAATCCGTGCCGATCCGGAAAGCTTTGCTAAACAGGTTAAAGAGCATGGCTACTCCACCCAGGTTCTATCTCCGGGAGATTGGGCTTAACAGCAGTATTTAGTAGTAAGCTCCACCTCATCTTCCCAGCATCAATTGCGCATGAACCAGCTCATTATCTTACCAGCCAAGTATCTTGGCATGGGTATATAGCATCTGCACCACATCATCCTGCGGCTGATGCTGGGCCGCATAGCTTTTATTGGGTGGTAATTCCACATTCATGGCAACAACTATCCCTGCAATACCCTAGGGGAGACAGTGTTGAAGTTTAAGATTTTCGTAGATAGCCTATCCTAATGCGCATATATCTTGCTCTCCCAC
>DIMZ01000228.1:0-170 GCA_002425825.1 Cloacimonetes bacterium UBA5553
CCATTGTTAGCACCGACAGCATAGACTTTGGCAAGATATACAAGAAAGACCGTTATGACAAAGGTGATGCGGATTATCTGAATTGCGCCTTTAACAAAGACGAATACTACCACTTTGTGGATGCGCTGTTGCAAGGCGAAAAGCATGAGGCACATGAATTTGAAAATGAT
>DIMZ01000228.1:241-5162 GCA_002425825.1 Cloacimonetes bacterium UBA5553
GAAATTCAGCTTTTATGAAAACTGCATGCCGATTGAAGAGATTGCCCGACGGGGAAGAGACTCGCTGCGCCATGGAGTTATGAAACCTATGGGACTGGAAACACCGGATGGCAAGAAGCCTTTTGCCGTGCTGCAGTTGCGGGCAGAGAATGCGGACTGCACCGCTTATAACCTGGTGGGCTGCCAAACAATGCTGCGCTACGGAGCGCAAAAGGATATCTTCAGGCTTATGCCCGGTTTGGAGCAGGCAGAATTCTTGCGCTATGGCTCAATTCACAGAAATGCATATTTGAATGCTCCTGCGGTGCTGAATGCCGATTTTAGCCTGAAAGCCATGCCCAATGCCTATCTGGCGGGTCAGTTAGCCGGAGTGGAAGGCTATGTGGAATGCATTGGCAGCGGACTGTTGGTGGCTAAATGCCTTACAGAAGGCTTAGCCATGTTGCCGCCTGAAACCATTTTGGGACAGCTTTGGCGGCACCTCTGCTTTGCGAAAGACCATAAGTTTCAGCCAATGAACGCAAACTTTGGCATATTGCCACGCCTGGAAGACGAGCCACGCGACAAGAAACTAAAGAAACTGATGTATTCGGAAAGAGCCTTGCAGGTGCTGTCTGAATTCATAGATAAAAGTAATAAGAGGTTGTTATGAGTAAGCTGTTATCTGCCTGTGGGCTGGATTGCCCAAATTGTGAGTGCTATGAAGCACATCAAACCAACGATGAGAAAAGAAAGGAAGATATCGCCATCCGATGGAGCAAGAATTATAATGCCGAGTTAAGTGCT
This sequence comes from Cloacimonetes bacterium UBA5553, assembly GCA_002425825.1. Lineage (GTDB taxonomy): Bacteria > Cloacimonadota > Cloacimonadia > Cloacimonadales > Cloacimonadaceae > Cloacimonas. Next base: position 1,028 of record DIMZ01000228.1, read on the forward strand.
GCGGATATCGCCTGTGATGGTTGTATGAGCGATGGCGAACACTTTAACTGGTGTTACAATTGCCCCATACGTGCCTGTGTGTTAGGTAAAGGATATATGAGCTGTGCGGAGTGCGGCAGCTTCCCCTGTGAAACAAATGCCTTTTTGTATAAAGCGGTTCCGGCTGCCAAAGAGACTATAGAAAAGCTGCGTAGCTAATAGCTTAACCACCGCTGATGAGGTGAATCACCTTCAAATCGGCATTCTGAGGAATGGGAGTGCTGTCGTAGCTTTCTTTTTTAATTAGTTCGCCGTTTAGCTTTATCACCAGCATCCTGAACGTGTAGTTCANNACAACCAGGCCTTCACGCCAGGGTAGCTTAGTTTCATTTACATAAAAAACAGGTGTATTCACGATATACCTCTTGTTGCTAAAAGTTCCAGGGCAAGATTGGCTTGCATATTTGCCACTATTGCCACCCTGGGTGCTATGGGGCTTATTCCCTCTTGCAGGCTGCTTTGCATATCTCCCACAATATACAGATTGTCGTAAGAGTGTATGCCTATAATGTCGCTATTGCCAAAGCCGGCAATGCCTGAGGCAGCAATGATAGGCTTTTGGGGCTGTAGCTGAAGCCAGGTGGCAATCAGCATTTCTTTTTGGGATGCGTCATCANNATGATGTGGCAATCGCCGAAAACGCTATTTACATTCTCCGGACTTATCTTTAGCTCGTGCATTTGCAGGGTAATGAAGGGATTGAAGCTGATTATGTTAGCTTGCAAGGCTATCACCTTGGCTTGTCCAACTTGCTGCAGGCTATACTGCTGACGGTTTAGATTCTCCAGGCTAACAGTATCAAAATCGGCTATCACCAGCTTCCCCACTCCTGCTCTGGCAAGGGCAATGGCGATGTTCGAGCCAAGCCCGCCTGCTCCGGCAATGCCCACAGTGGCTTGCTGCCAGATGGGAAAGGCGGTGGGGTGGCGCTTTGTGAAGTATTCTTCTTTGGTCATATCAGCGCTTTACCTTTATCTCTATCTCGCCATCGGGGTCTATGTTCTTCAGGTTATCTACCAGAGAAAGCACCACATCACTGATTATCTTTTGCACAAAAGGCACGATAACAACTTCTCGCTCGTTTACCTTTAGCTGCATTTGTGGATTGGCGTCCAGCACGCAGTCACTCCGCTTTGCCCTGCCCTGAACGATGCTGGCAGCCATTTCATAACAGCTCATACCGCATTCTGAGCAACACTCCGGGTCGCTTAGCGGCAAGATGGGAAAGCTTTTGTCTATAACGCTTTGGATTAGCTCGGGAGTGTTTTTCTGTAAGCAATATACAGGCAAACCAGCGAAGGACTCTATAGAGCCTGCAATGAGGCCAGAAATGCCAAAGCAGGTTTCGTCTATCAATTCATCCAGTTGCTCTGTAGTTTCTGCGCATACCAGCTTGGGCACTGGCGCGTCTTTCATACCTTCAATTATCAGGTAATCTGCCTGTATGTAATGAAGCATATCCTTTAAGCTAAGGCTGTTGGGGAATATCAGCGCGGAATCGTGCAGCCCTTTGGCAAACACAGCACATGCCCCTGCATCCATGTGCAGAGCAGTGTTTTTGCCCGGGGTGTCGGCACTGTATTTCTCGCTGTGGATGTCTTTTATCGATACCACACTATGCCCACGGGCTTTTAGCTCACGGATGATGGTGGTAACCAAAGTGGTTTTACCAGTGTGATGATAGCCTATTACTGCTATAGCCTTCATAAGTATTCGTCCTGTAACAGCAGATGGCAATGAACACTAATGCCTTTTAGTTCACCGCTAATGCCAAGGCCTTCTTCGGTGGTAGCTTTTATGGAGATGGCATCAACAGGGCAAGCCAAATCGGCAGCAATATTACCGCGCATTTTGTCTATATATGGTCTTAGCTTAGGTGCTTCAGCGCAAATGGTGGCATCCAGATTAACCAATGTATAGCCACGCTGCTGAATCATGGCATATACCAAAAGCAGCAGTTCGCGTGAATTAGCACCCTTGTAGACAGCGTCGGTATCGGGGAAAGGCATGCCAATGTCGCCCAGGGCAAGCGCGCCTAATAGGGCATCCATAATGGCATGGATAAGCACATCGGCATCGGAATGACCAAGCAACCCGAGAGTAAATGGTATCTTCACCCCACCAAGGATTAGGTCTCTGCCTTCCACCAGCCGGTGAACATCATATCCGCTGCCTATGCGTATCATTCGCTTTAGTCCACAGTTATAGACTTGGACACATTCTTTGGCACATCAGGATGCACGCCGTGATCTTTTACACCCAGTTTGTCCAGCTTGTTTAGCTTGCGGATGCTCATGCGCAGAGCCAGCAATTGAAGCACGATGGTGGCAGAGAAGCAGGTCATAAGGCTATCACCCGTTTTGGNNCGGCAGGATAATGTATGCCCAGCCATAATAGCCACCCTCATTGGGGTTCAATGAAGCATTCTTCATCAGCTTATCATTCTCTTCGGCTATCACGTAGGTATTGGCACCACGAATTTTGTGAGTATTAATCTGCGATATAGTTAGATTTACGTCTCTATCTTCCGGGCCGGTTACATATATAAGCGGGTAGTTACGATATAGGGGCTCAAAGAAATCCTGGTCTTTTACCACTTCATTAAATAGCTGAGTGCCTTCTTTGGAGAGGTTAAAAGGTAGATTGTGGGTAAACATATAGTCACCCAAAGCTTTGTAAATCTCTTTTGTCTCGTTTCTGTTTATCCCGCGGGCACTGCTGTAATCCTCTACCCGGTCTATCATCTCGCTAAAAGAGCGCACAAAGCTGCGTACATGCTTAACGCCGAATACGGTGTTCTTGCCCAATATGGTATTGGGTCCATGCTTAAATTCCGATGCTTCCCTGCCTTCTGCGTGGTTCAGCACGGTTTCCCGAATTTTTAATGCTCCTTCCATAGCAACACCGCTAATCTTGGTGGCAAGAATATGCAGTGATGGCTCCATATAAATCTTTGCAGCCATAGAGTCTATAAGGTCATCGGTGCTTTCCACAGTTTCTTTTAGCAGCGAGGGGATGTTTGCCAGAGACTGGTAACGCTTGGCAAGCTCATCTTGCTTGGCTATGCGCTGATCGGCACTGAGGTGGGTGTCCAGCTCATTCAGCTTCATTTCGGCAGTCCTGATGGCAAGGTAATAGAATAGCGTAATCTGATTCATGAAGCTCTTGGTGGCAGGAACGGCAATCTCTGGGCCGCAGAGAATGGGAATTGCCACATCGCTTTTTTCCTGACCCAAAGTGGAATTCATATTATTCACCAGCACCACTTTACTTACGTGCAGGTCTTTGGAATCTATGTCGTTTATTATGTCTATCAGGTCTTTGGTCTCGCCCGATTGCGATACGCCGATAATGAGGTCATTATCTTTAATGCAGTTTGAATACTCGCCACGGAAGTCACCCGGGAGGATGGGAATAATCTCTACGCTGGCAATGTGATTGAAGAACAGCGCGGCAATCTTGGTGGCGTGGAAGGACGTCCCGCAGGCAATGGAATAGGCATTACGGTTGTTGCTGATAGTGTTCTTCACTAAGGTTAAGAAGCTCTGCACACTATTCTCAAATTCTGCCACGCTAATCTCTTCGGACAGCGCATCCAAGGCTTTGGACAGGCTTAGTTTCTTAAGGTCAAAATCGCCATTCATCAGCTCGATAAAGATGTTCTTTTCGTTCGAGAAGAAATACTTCTTGTCAAAATCCTCTTTCACTGCCACATCAAAGATGGCTGAGTATTCGTTCTGGGCACTGCTAAACAGCTTGTTCATTGTATCAGAATTGTATAGAGCTTCAAAGATGCTGCGTCTTTGCTCCATATCGTTGGCTGCCAATATGGCTTGCATGTTGCTAAGCATTTCCTGTTTTACGCCTACATTGATCATTAGTTGCAGCATGCGCTTACCGGAGTTTGAGCCACCAAGGAATAGCTTTACCAGCTTGCCTGTAGATTCGCTCTGAGCGTAAATCTCTTGCTCCATAAAGTATTCGAATTCGGGAAGTAGCTCCACATCCTCGGCACGCAGCTTGGAATACACCGGCTTGGTGGGTATCTTATCGCCGCTGTTCCAGGTTTCATCTGCTTGGTTCAAACGCTTGAACT
>DIMZ01000228.1:5168-9651 GCA_002425825.1 Cloacimonetes bacterium UBA5553
TAAGGTCTTTCTGGGCATAAACCTGATAGTAATCTGCGGTGTATTCTACAAATTCACCTTCACGCAGATTTACCAATTGCTTGGTGAACCTCAGCACGGCAGTGAGATCGGAAGAGGCAAGTCCAAAGGGTAAGCCTTCTATCTCGCCAATGCCAAAATACAGGCTGCTACCGGCTTTTATAGCCCATGATACCTGAGTAACGGGATCAACAATCACTGCTGCATAGCTGCCAATAATCTTATCAGCAGTNNAGCAGTCTCAATAATTGCCTTACGCATACATTCCTTACGGGCATCAAAATCGGCAGGATTACCGGCTTTGTCCATCTGGATATCGAAATAGTGCTCCACCATGTGCACCAGCATTTCACCATCGTTATCGCTTTGCGGAAAGTGACCTTCTTTAGTTAAAAAGGCTTTTAACTCACGGGTATTGGTAATATTGCCGTTATGCGCACCATAGATATGCCGCTTGCAAGCCACTTCGTGAGGCTGAGCATTCACCTTGTTCACATAGCCAAAGGTAGCCCAACGCACCTGCCCGCAGAATATCTTTCCGGCTTGCTTTTCGATGCCGAGGGTTTTTACTAAAGTGCTGGGAGCACCCACGTCTTTTAGCAGAGTAATGCTTTGTGTATCGCCCTGAAAAGCTGCACCGGTGCTGTCGTAGCCACGGTATTCCAAAGCCCGTAAAAGCTTCGAGGCATATTGACCTAAGTTTACCGACACTTTCGGCAAAGCCATTCCCAAAACTCCGCAACCAATGCCCGGAATGGGCAACCTGAGTTCCATATTGGGAAGCTTGCTGGCAATGGAAAGCAAAGTTTTGCTAAGGGGTGTGGTTAAAAAGCGGTTTCTTCCGTTAGTCATAGTGTTATCCTTATTTATATCATATTCTTATCAATCAGTTGAGTGGCAAAAAACATATCGATATCGTTGGTAATCTTCAGATTCAGTTCGCTGCTTATCAGGTAAGGAACCTTGAAGCCAAGACGTTCCAATAGTGAGGAATCATCGGTGCCCACAAAGCCATCCGCATAAGCCTGCAAATAGGCATCCATAATAAGCTTATAGGCAAACACCTGCGGGGTGAACACCTGCACCAGTTCATTACGAGGGAGGGTGCTTTGCACATGGTTACCATCTATACTCTTGATAGTATGCTTCAATGCTGCTGCGGGAATAGCTGCTCCTTCCTGCTGGGCTGCTTCCAGGAAATCTTCCAGCAGTTCCTGGCTAATAAAGGGGCGAACTCCATCATGGATAAACACAAAATCAGTATTCCCTGGGCAGTTTTGCAGGGCTCCGAATACACTGTCCTGCCTCTCGCCACCGCCGGCAATCACCAGGTAGGGCTTATCTATATCGAGAAAATAGATCTTTATTAGGGCCTGGCAATAGTCCACATCATCTTCTGGCACAGTTACTATAACATTACTTATCAGAGGCGAACTCATAAAAGGCTCTAGGCTGCGAATAAGGATGGGGATGCCTCCCAAGTTGCGATATTGCTTCTTGATGTCTCCCGGTAGTCTAAGTCCGCTTCCGGCGGCAGTGATAATGCCTGTGCTGTTTACTATCGAATCCATGAATAAAACACTCCGCGTTCTTCTCTCGTGGCTATCACCTTGTTTTCCAACAGCAATTGCCGCAGCACCTTTCCTATCTCATTTATGTGAATATCCAACATTGCTGAGAGGTCTTCCGCTGTAGAAGGTCTGCGCATAAGGGTGTTGTGCAATAGCTGAATAAGCTCTTCATCCATCTGGCTGGCACTACTGCTATACTTAACCTTGGCTATTACCTCCACAGGCATGGAAAGCCTATTGCTAAAGTACTTTCTGATATTAGCCAGGGCTACTGAGCTCATAGCGGTAACCCAGTTTTCGGCACCGGGACGATCGAGGCTGTTTAGCTGCACCAAATCCGGCTTAATATCCTCTATTGCATTTACTAAGGCATTAAGCTCATTTTCGTTATCGTTAACTCCGGGAATAAAGAACACTTCCAGCCAGATCTTGCCGGAATACTCTTCGCGAAACTTTATCAGTCCGGATATAAGCTCGNNTTCACCCTTTCATAGCCTTCCTGAGAAGCAGAATCCAATGATGGCAACACCATGTCGCATGCAAGAATCTCACTGCGAACCTGTGCATCGCCCAAAAGCACGCCATTGGTTAAAAGAGCCAGTTTATAGCTGGGATNNTCTTGCCCAAACCGCTGTTCAATGTAGGCTCACCAGCACCCGAAAAGGTAATGTAATCCAGATGAGGGGCATTGGTAAGAAAGGCGTCTAACTCGGCAATTATCTCTTCGGTACCAAAGAAGTCTTCCCGCTTACAGCTAAGGTGCGTAGTGCTTTGCACCTCGCAATACACGCAGTTTAGCGGGCAGTATTTATATGGCACCACATCCACGCCAAGGGATACCCCCAGGCGGCGTGACATAACCGGGCCGAAGAGATGCTTGAACTTCATTAGAAGGTAGTACCGAACTGCAGATGTGGCTCCCAACCGCCTTCATTTAAGTTATATGCATAGTCAAAGCCAATTAGGCCAAAGGGGCTACGGATTCGTATGCCGGCACCAACGCCTTTGTGGAAGTTGATAAAATTAAAGTCTCTCAGTTTGTTATAGCTATTACCGGCATCGAAAAAGCCTACGCCAATAATCTGATCACTGCCTATGGGATAGCCAAGCTCGGTGGAGAAGATAACCGCTCTGGTTCCGCCTCCGGCTGGGCCAACCGACCTGTCGGCAAAGCCACGGATACCATCGGCACCTGTTCCACCCAGATAGAACTTCTCATCCGGTGGGGCATCGTTCGATTTGCCGTAAGGCGTTACATAGCAAAAACGCCATTTTGAACGCAACACCAGCTTCTTCCAGGTATCGGTGTACCAGTTAACCTGAGCTATCTGCTTAAAATAATCAAAGTCGCCACCCAATATACCGANNACAGAGTAAACTGGCTGCCATTGGTTGGAAAGAATACGTTATCCCGCGTATCGCGGCTAAGGGTTAAACTGCTCGAACTTGTGTAACGCCAATCCAGTGCATCCAGCTCAAGCAGGGTTGCATTAGCCGTAGCATTCTGCATTATAGCAGGTTTGTCGGTAATACGATACTTTTTGGAGTATAGCGAATAGCCCAAAACTGCACGGGTTCTATCTACCCAGGGCACAGTTTGCCCCAGCCTAAACCCGGCACCACGGGTGTAAATCTCGTAAAAGAACGAGCTCCAGTTCTTCTTGGTGTAATACAGATTGGTGCCCAAAAGCACGTCTGTGTCGTAAAGATTAGGATTGGTGAAGCCAAATTCAAAGTTCTGCGTGCTGCCGCCAAACTCCCATTTTAAGCTGCTCGACCAGTTATTGCCAAAGATGTTGTTTTGCGACACAGAAAGCTGCCCCACAAACTTATCCTGCGAGTTATAGCCCACACCACCATTCGCCACACCGCTGGATTTATCTACCACATCTATCTGCAGGTCTATGTCTCCATCGGAGTTTATGGGATCGTAATTCAGCTTTATATCTTGCTCAAAAAAGCCAAGATTATAGATGTTTTGTTGACTGCGCACTACATGACGCTGGCGGAAATAATCTCCGGGAGACACTTCCAATTGCCGGCGTAGCACCTTTTCTTTGGTGCGTCTATTGCCAGTGAAATGAATCTGGCGCACCTTTGCCCTGGTGTTTTCGTTAATAGCTAAATGCACATTAACAAGGTTATCGTCTTTCTGATAGTCTGGCTTAACCTCTGTGTAGATAAAGCCTTCATTGAAGTATTTGTTATACAGCCTACCCGTTTCGGCATCAAACTTCTCCTGATCAAATGCCTCGCCAGACTTAAGGGTGTAGATGCTCGTCACTTCTTCATCGGGAAAGAACTCATTACCCTGAATAATAACCGAGCCAAAATTATACTTAATCCCTTCTTCTATTTGCAGCACCAGCTCCATAGATTTCTCGTTTAATGCCTGCAATTCATAGGGACCAATAACCACGTCTATAAAGCCATTCTTACGATAGAATGCAGCCAGGCTCTGCAGATCGGCATCAAACTTATCCTGCTCAAATCTACCGGAGCGAATGAAGTTTGCGGGCTTAGTTTTCATGCGTTTTATCAGGGCTTTATCGTCGAAGTTCTCATTACCAACAAAGGTGATTTGCTTAATTGATACGCGCTTGCCTTCATCTGCCTGAATCTTTATGCCAATCCGGTTCTTGTCCGACCGGGCTTCAAAGATTTCTATGCTGGCATTGGCAAAGCCTTTGGAGGAATACTCTGCCCGCAGCTTTCTTAGCACCTGATTTTTAATGCCATCGCTCCAATAGCTGCCGATACGCAGATTTGCCAATTCATCCAGTTTATCGCGCTTAATAGCCTTAAAACCGATGTATTCGATGCTGGATACAATGGGGTTTTCCTGCACCACAACCGTTACCACTATACCGGTGCGATAAGGCTCGGAGTGAAAT
>DIMZ01000228.1:9702-9845 GCA_002425825.1 Cloacimonetes bacterium UBA5553
TTGGATGCGCCAACTACCTTTATTTCATATATGGTTTCTCCCGCAGCATACAGGGAGCTAACTAAGCTCATCAGCAACAGTAACAGCACACTGATAGTAAAAAATCTTCGCATTTTTCCTCCACCTAAGGGTGAAGCACATCG
>DIMZ01000228.1:9873-11817 GCA_002425825.1 Cloacimonetes bacterium UBA5553
CTTTTTTTATTCCCCTTAGCCCATGCCAACAAGGTGTATGTTACCCGCCATAGCTTCAATGCTCTGGAGGCTGGAAAATACCTGCCCTACCTCTTCCTCGCTATAAAAATCGCCAAGGTTTTTGGCAGCAACTGAACATGCTTGCTTATGCAACATCAACGCTTCCATTGTGCTGCCGTCGGTTTGAGGTATGCCTTAAAGCTTTCTTGGGGTAAGCTGTAGTAATTAGCAACAAACCGTCTCTGCAGCGCAGGGGCATCCAGCAGAATCTCTATTATCCTGCGTTTACCATAATACTTCATCACAAAGCGGACATCTGCCAAAGTACCGTAATCCATCACTCTGGGGACAATGTATTCCACCCGGTTTGCTGGCTTGTTATATATGCAATAAGCAAGTAATTCACTTGACACATAAACATGGGTATAGTTATTTGTGTTTCAGAAGGTATCTTGCTTTATCTGTGCGGCAATAAAGCATTGCATAATAGCGAAACTTGTATTTGCAATGCCAAGCAGAGCCCCTGCAATTAGGCTGAAATTCACCAAAAAGGAGTAGAAAATGAAAAGGCTATGCGTTGTATTTGTTTTGTTATTGGGAGCTATTATGCTGTATGCTCAGGCTCCAAACTGGGTTTGGGCATACCAGACCGGTGGAATAGAAACCGATCGTGGCTGGAATGTAGCCACCGATGTCCAGGGTAATGTATATTATGTAGGCAATTATTATGGCAGTGCCACATTTGGGAGCACCACTTTAAGCGATGGGCTAACCGACATAGCAAAAATGAGCAGTGACGGCACCTGGTTATGGGCTATAAACGCCAGTTTTTCAACAGCTTCGTATAACTTCGGCACAAAGGTTGATGCTGCGGGAAACATATATATTGCTCATGTTTTTTATGGCACAGCCACTTTTGGTAGCACCACCCTTGTTAGTAGCGGAGGAGCAAACATAGCCGTGGCTAAACTGGACACCAATGGAAACTGGCTTTGGGCAAAGAAAGCCGGTTGTAATACGGCTTTAGGCATGGCAATTGACGCTGAGGGCAACAGCTATATTACCGGAACTTTCTACGGCAGCGTAGTAGTTGGCGGAACCACTTTAACATCAACCGCTAACGCCGATATTTATGTAGCAAAGCTGGATAGCAATGGCAATTGGCTTTGGGCAAAACAAGCAGGTGGCATGGGCTTTAACCGCGGTAATGCCATTAGTGTGGATGCCAGTGGCAACAGCTATGTAACAGGCTATTTCCAATCCACAGCCAGCTTTGGCACCAATCAGATTGTTAGCAGTGGCTACGCAGATATGTTTATAGCCAAGCTGGACAGCAACGGCAACTGGATATGGGCAAAGCAGGTAGGTTCTACCGGTTGGGATGAGGGCTTTGGGATAACCACAGATGCAAATGGAAACAGCTATGCAACCGGAGGCTTTCAGGCAACTGTCAACTTCGGTGATATCACACTCACTAGCGCGGGATATACCGACACTTATTTTACCAAGCTTGATAGCAACGGAAACTGGCATTGGGTATCACAACTTAGCGGAACGAGTAGCAACTCTGGTCTCGGTATTACTGTAGATGCTTCAGGCAACTGCTACATCGCTGGTAGCTTCAAAGGCACAGCTACTCTCGGCAGTTACACGCTCACCAGCTTTGGGGAGTATGACATTTATGCAGCCAAGCTAGACCAAAACGGTAGCTGCCTCTGGATGAAACAGGCTGGCAGTAGCGATAATGACTCTGCATACTGCATTGCTGTGGACAGCATGGGTAATTGCTATGTAACTGGCATGATTAGCAGCACTGCAAACTTTGATGATATATCTCTGCCGATTACGGGAGGGTGGGATATATTTATGGCAAAATTGAGCTCCGGATCAAGTAGCGAAGACAGCTTTTTGCCCTCAGCTAGCATTGCAGCATTGGGTAACCAC
>DIMZ01000228.1:11863-12091 GCA_002425825.1 Cloacimonetes bacterium UBA5553
CAAATCCACTGGCAGGCATAATGCAGTTTGGAACGGCAGAGACATGCAGGGCAAGGATGTTGCTAATGGCGTTTATTTCTATACTCTTACAACCGGATCCCACTCCAGCACTCGCAAGCTGATTGTCATGAAGTAATATGTTCTTCAAGCTTAGCTCTTATGGGTGTGCAATATTGACTCGAGGCGGTTAACCGCATAAGTTTATATACCTTTATCAAGGCCCAAGCG
>DIMZ01000231.1:0-183 GCA_002425825.1 Cloacimonetes bacterium UBA5553
AAAGCATGCGTTTGTACATATACATATTTAACTGAAACATCTCTTGTTCCAAGTATCTAATTCCCCTCTAATCCACCCTCTAATACCCATCTATACCCACATCTATACCCATAGTAACCTACCCCTTAACTCCCTATCATTCATCTCACCCTCAAGGAAGCACTGTGTTACAATTATGCCGAG
>DIMZ01000231.1:269-544 GCA_002425825.1 Cloacimonetes bacterium UBA5553
GCTTCCTTGAGAGATAGAGGGAGTTTAGGTTTTGGTAAATGGATTATTGAGCTTTTTGAGAGTTTTGAGTTTATAGCGAGGTAGTTAGTCTGAGAATACACCTGCTTCTTTCAGGTTAGTATAGGCTTCAAATCTTAATCTAAATGGCACCCACAATCACTGTCTGACTAAATTTCGGGGGGATAGAGTAGTAATTGACGCTCATTTGTAAGGAAGCAAAAGGGGAGAGAACTGATTAGTAGATGCTGGGTGATGGAGTCGATGTCGCCTTGTTA
>DIMZ01000231.1:591-6765 GCA_002425825.1 Cloacimonetes bacterium UBA5553
CGTTACTATCTAGTTCTCTGGGCGAGATGGACTCCAGGCATCAGCGTGTAGGTGTAGCCATCAGGAATATGGAATAAAATACTTAGCATTGTAGGAGACGCATCATCTACTCCATACTTGCTAAGGCTCAGAATTACTAACTTCAAACACCGATCCTTCACGCTTGTAGCCTTGTTTTCGGTAATATTCGTCCACGTCCGACATCACATACACAGTTTGCCCCGGATAATCGCGCACAATGCATTCCATCAGCATTCGGCCAATGTTTCTGCCCCGATATTCAGGTCGCACCAGAAGGTCGCAAACATAGACGTAAAACCCACAGTCGTCCAGTGAGCGTGAATAACCGCATAGAACATCATCCACATAGCAAACGTAGGTGATGGATTGCTGAAGTGCCTGGCGGTATTTGTTGCAAACATCTTCTGCCCAATAACAAGACCAATCCTGTCCCTCATCTTGTAACATGGCTATCAGTCTGNNTTGCTATATCTTCTAATCTCCATTCCTGCCTCGCTGCATCTTATGTTAAGGTTATGCAATAATCAGGCAAGCTGTTTCAGTCAAGCACTTTTCCTAAGTTATAGCATATAAATACGCTAACAGCGATATATTTTGGTATAGAACAACCAGCATAGCCAATCAAATACAGTCCCTGTATCATTTTTGCACAATCCTCTTGGGGTTGCCGGATAAATTTTTCTTGCCAAGAAACAACAATGGTAAAACAATGCCCAAAAGTTTGTCAGGAGGAACCATGCCGTATTTATATGTTGTGATAGTGTTCGCAATACTCGTTATTTCGATCATTTCCCGTGGTTTAATTGTTGTCCGTCAAGCACAAGTGGTGATAGTGGAACGCCTGGGTAAATATTACAAAACTTTAGAATCGGGCATCCATATCATCATCCCGATTTTCGATAAAACGCGTAATATTCACTGGCGTTATAATAAAGCTGATTTCCGTGGCAATGTGGTTGTGGTTCAAAAAGTTGAAGACCGCATAGATATGCGCGAAAACGTGTATGACTTCCCGCGCCAGAATGTGATAACCAGTGATAACGTATCTATTAACATCAATGCCTTGCTGTATTTTCAGATTACCGATCCTTATAAAGCCGTTTACGAAATTGGTAACCTGCCCGAGGCAATAGAGAAACTTACCCAAACCTCTCTACGTAACGTGATTGGTGAGCTTACCCTGGACAAAACCTTCACCTCCCGCGATGCCATTAATGCCAAACTGCGCGACATTTTGGACGATGCCACCGATAAGTGGGGCGTTAAGGTAAACCGCGTGGAATTGCAGGAAATTCAGCCGCCTGAAGAAATCCGCACCGCAATGGAAAAAGAGATGCGTGCCGAGCGTGATAAGCGTGCCAAGATATTGCAGGCAGACGGTGAGCGCGAATACCAAATCCGCGTTGCCGAAGGTGAAAAACAAGCCCGTATTGCCCGCGCTGAGGGTGAAGCCCAGTCCAAGATGCTGGTGGCAGATGCCGAGCGCAAGTCCATCGAGTTTATTGCCGAAGCGGTGAAGGGCACAGGCACCGATCCGGCGCAATACCAAGTGGCATTAAAGTATGTGGAAGCCTTTAAAGACATAGTGAAACAAGGCGATAAAACAGTGGTTATCCCCTATGAATCCTCTGCTTTATTGGGCAGCGTAAAGACCCTGGCAAACATCTTCGAAAAGTAGAATAACAATAGCTTATACAAATAGAGAGTGCGGACTATCTGCACTCTCTTATTATATGCTCGAAAAGCTTAGGAGCGTGGGGGCTAATAAGGCAAAAGCAGTACTAATACCTGTATGATGGCTCGTTTATCATCAGCCAGAATAAGCCGAGATAGTTAATTGCCACTATAAAGCGGTCGTTATCCACAGGCTTGCGGATGTAGGCATTGGCACCCAGATCATAGCTGTTGTCTATATCATCTTCTTCCGACGAGGTGGTAAGCACCACTATGGGAATACGCTTGGTTCTGTCGTCACTCTTCACTTGCCTCAGCACTTCCATGCCATCTACTACCGGCAATTTCAGGTCTAAGAGGATTAGGGCAGGATAGTCGTCAGCACCGTCAATTCCGCACTCCTCAAAGAGAAACTTCAAAGCTTCCTCACCATCTTCTTTCACTATCAGTTGGCTGCCCAATCTGCTCTTTTCCAATGCTCTTTTGGTAAGTTCGATGTCGCTGGGATTATCCTCTACCAGCAAGATTCTCTTGTTCATCATCTATTCGCTCCTTATTGTCCAATAAAAAGTGGCTCCGCTATCCGGTGCTGTTTCCACCCAGATATCGCCACCGTGACGTAAAATAATCCTTTTTGCAGTAGCCAATCCCGTTCCAATACCAGAGAATTCGCTTGGCTTATGCATTCGCTGGAATATGCCAAAGAGCTTCTTTGCATACTTTTGGTTAAAGCCAGCTCCGTTATCACGCACGTAATAAACTTGCTCGTTATTGCTAATAATACTGTTAAATTCAATTTCTGCAAGCTCTCTTTTGGAGCTGAACTTCCATGCGTTATGCAGCAAGTTTCCCAAGGCAATACCCAACAGGAAGCGGTCTCCATGTGCATAAATTCCGGGCTGGATGCTTATCATTACCTTACGTTTAGGATCAAGTTTGTGAAATTCATCAACAATGGAAGTTGCCATGCTGCTAAGATCCACATTCTCGATGTTCATACCCCATTTACTAATANNAATAGTGCATCAATTAGCTCGTGCATACGCTGAGCTTCCATTCGGATACGACTGAGATACACCTTGGCCTGGTCTGCCAGTTCAGCTTCATAATCTTCACTTAATGCCTGACTCCAGCCGTCTATGCCCCGCAAAGGAGAGCGGAGATCGTGAGAAACAGAATAGGCAAAAGCCTGCATCTCGCTGTTGGCTCGCTCTAACAGCAGGGTACGCTCTTTCACCAGTTTATCCAGCTCTTGATTTAATCTGTGTATGTTATCTTCAGCTTGTTTGCGTTCAGAAATGTCTCTAAAAAACACCACCATCCGCCTTAAACCAAGATTCATAACCCTTACTTCAAAGATGCCGTTCACAAAGTCATCTTCATAATCCACTGCATCAGCTTGATAGCCTGAGCCACCCAGTGCTACTTCGCGATACACCTTGTCAAGGCCGCTGTTTACATGACCGGGGAACACTTCCAGCATTTCCTTGCCTACCATATTGCTGAGGTCTCGTTTTAGTATCTGGTTGGATGATTCGTTGTAGCCGGAAAAGATTAAGCGGTCATCTTCGGTAAGCACAAATACATGCGCCCCGAAAGGAGCACGGTCGATAATGCCGCGCAGGATGGTTTCATTGTTACTTACCTGCTGTTCTGCCTCGCGGCGCTTTAGATCGGACTCCAGCATTTCCACTGCATAGGCAATGTCGTTTGTTACTTCATTCAGCAGTTCAAGCTCGTCAGCCGAAAAGAAATCTTTAGCTACTGCATACAGCCCGAAGATGTATTTTATCTTGCCGTTAACAAATAATGGCAATGTTACAGACGATTGGTAACCTCGCTTTAGAGCTTCACCCCGCCAAGGCAGCATAAGCATATCGCTTGCGATATCGTTGCAATAATACGCCTTTCCGCTTCGAACCGCTGTACCGGTTGGGCCTCTGCCATACTCATTGTCGTCTATGGATATCTGTGGAATATCAGCGAAATAATTGTCAACCCTGCCCGCAGTAATAATTGGCGCTACTTTCCTATTCGTATAGTCCACTGCACCAATCCACGCCATTACATATTGCCCATAATCCACTGCAATGTTGCAAGCTTCCTGGAATACCAGGCTTATATCTCTGGTTCGGGTAACCATCTGGTTTATCTGACTAACAAAAGACAGCACACGGTTTATGCGCAGCACCTCGGCTTCGGATTGTTTCAGCTTGCTAATATCACGGATTATATGTACCGCTCCGCTAAGCTCTCCATCGGTGTCAAAGATGGGATCAACAGACACCAGCAACAGCTTGTCATGATGTTTTAGTTCCACCTCTTGCCGTGTTCTACTTGTTTTTACTTTGTTATAGGGGCATTCACCTATGGGCAAGGAGGTTCCATGCACAATCTCATAGCAGTGCCTGCCTACCAAGTCACTAAAATCAAAATGGAAGTTTATTGCGGCTTTGTTAGAACGGATAACCACAAAGTCTTTGTCCAGCAACCAAACACAATCGGCAATACTATCAAAAGTAACTTGCCATTCGTATGCGGCACTGTTATCGATGCCACTAATGTGTTTGTCGCTTGCATTACTCAATTAATTTACCTCTTATTCGTGCTTGGTTCATCGCTCTTACACTTACCTAATCTTAGCTTAGGCAACGAATAAGGCAGCATGTTAGCTGTCAAGATAATTCTAATAATCGGCAATGCTAATGTGGTAAAAAGGATATATTTAGCCTTCAACCTCGGTTAGTTCATCCTGAAATGGAGTGAATTCCACCTCAAGTTTTAGCTTTGCCAGCCCCGGATGGTTTTCGGCAATATAGCTCTTCAACACTGTTTCTGCATTGGGAAATGAATACAGAAAGTCCGAAGCGCAAGGGATTTCGTACTTCAGGCTCTTCTTCATGTGAGACAGATGGCGGCTGGCTTCCACATTCCACACCGTACTAGGGAATAGCTTGGGCAGTATTTCCTTCAAGTCCACTTCGTTTAACAGATTGCGATAGTGCTTTGATTTCTTCACCACCAGATAGGCATTGGTGGCTAATATGCCAAAAGCACCCACAGCCAGGATAGCTTTTACTGATTTCTTCATTTCGCTTTTCTCCTTAATATTCTATTTGCACACAAGATAATCTACTCCGTTTTTACAAATGAACAATGTTCAATTCCCCCCTTTGTCCAATCCGCTTGGCGTTATCCACCTTTTCGGCTATACTTTTATGTATCACCACAGAAAAGGAACAACACTCATGACAAAACCCGATAGAGCAGAGATTATCCGCCTGCTTTCCATAACGGATAAAGACGAATTGGACAAGCTTTTTAAGCAAGCCTACGCTACCAAGCTGCAGCATGTGGGCAACAAGGTATATTTCCGCGGCATTGTGGAGCTTTCGAATATCTGTAAAAAGGATTGCTATTACTGCGGCATCCGCAGCGGCAACCAGAACGTAGATAGATTTGTGCTTAGCAAAGACGAAGCGGTTAGCTCTGCCTTGTGGGCGTATGAGCAGCAATATGGCTCGGTGGTTATCCAATCCGGTGAGCGCGATGATGAGCAGTTTGTAGATTTTATAGAGGATATTGTGCGCACCATACGCCAGAAAAGCAACAACGAACTGGGCATCACCCTGTCTTTGGGCGAGCAAACCGAAGAAACCTACAAGCGGTGGTATGCCGCCGGTGCGCATAGATACCTGCTGCGCATCGAAACCAGTAACCGCGATCTCTATGCGAAGCTTCATCCTGCCGATCACGATTGGGACTATCGGGTTGGCTGTATCCGCACGCTAAAACGCCTGGGCTATCAATGCGGCACGGGGGTTATGATCGGGCTGCCATATCAAAACCTTGAGCATCTTGCCGACGACATTATGTTCTTTTGGGAAGAGGATATAGACATGCTGGGCATGGGGCCCTACATTCCTCACGACGACACCCCGCTTGCCAGGGCAATTCCGGATTATAACGAGGAAGAACACTTAAGCCTTGCGCTAAAAATGATAGCCGTTTGTCGGGTGCTGCTAAAGGACGTAAACATTGCCAGCACCACCGCTCTGCAGGCCTTGAAAGATGACGGCAGAGAGCTGGGCTTATTGGCAGGAGCAAACATCATTATGCCCAATATTACCGAAACTAAATATCGCACAAACTATCAACTATACCGTGGGAAGCCCTGCCTGGACGAAAACGCGGGAATGTGCAGAGGCTGTCTCGAACGCCGTATTAGTGCCATTGGCGAAGAAATTGGTTATGCGCAATGGGGCGATTCTCCGCACTGGAAGAAAACTCACGGGAAATAGAGCTGACTAACTAAGCTTTCTAACTGCTATATGCTATTACTTATCTGTGCCTCTTGGATATCTATCCGGGAGGCATTGCTTATCTATGCCGTTTTATAGCAAGTTAGCTTCAAGATAGCAAACATAGTTTTGGCAAAATACTCCCTGCTTACCTGCTCCTTCCTTGCTGCTATCCTGT
>DIMZ01000231.1:6783-7538 GCA_002425825.1 Cloacimonetes bacterium UBA5553
AGCAGGGAAGCAGCAGGGAAGCTAATATAAACTACTGCAAAACGAGATGTAAGAAAAACCAGATTCCTATTGACAGTTTATTTAGCCCATTTAGTTTATCGCTAAATTTTACCTTATTATGGAGAAAAGTTATGAGCAAAGTGCTTAGTTTATTGGCTTTTATCTTGTTGTTTTGTTCCCTTGGTGCGCAGACAGGATTGTTTAATCTTAGCTATGGTGACACTTGGGACGATTGCGACACCATCCTTTACGATAAAGGGTTTAGCTATATCGACATCAATGACGATGGCGGAGATTTGTATTATCCGATGGAAGATGTGCCGGAATTGGCAGACATAGACCAATTGGTGCTATACTTTGAAGGTACCGAGGATGAGCTGACCGGATGGGCAGTGTTTTACATCCCGTCTCAGAGTTTCAATCCCGAAGCTGTTGTGGTGAAACAGCTTGAAAAGCTGCATGGCAAAGGCACTTACAATAAAGACGAGAAGTATTATTCTTGGGAACTGGGCAAAAACCGCTATGTGGAAGCCGGAACTACCTATAACAGCAAGCTGTTTTACGTGGAGTATGGCACAGAATACTAAAAGCTGATATACCGCAGCAGCAGCAAGGGAAGAACCATAGCCAATGTAAGCAGCATTATTGGCGCAAGATATTCAGATTTGGGCAATTTCGATTTCTGGTCGGACTTGCCCATTGTTATAGCCAGCGAAGCCTTGCCCAAACCGTAGGCGATGCTTGCCAGCAGGATG
>DIMZ01000231.1:7563-11989 GCA_002425825.1 Cloacimonetes bacterium UBA5553
TACAGGGGCGAGGGCGGCATTCCCACTATCATCATGAAGGCAATTAGCCACAGCCAGCCGATTATTGGGCATCGGCTTAAAAGTCCGCTGCACAGATTATAGTCTTTTTTGCCAAAGATACCATAGACGCTGCCGGAAGTAAGAAAGAAAGCTGCTTTTATCATCGAATGCCCCATAGCGTGGATCATGCCTGCTTTGCCTGCCAGTTCGCCCAGGCCAAAGGCGATTAAGATTATTCCCATATTCTCAATGGACGAATATGCCAATAGGCGTTTGTAGTTCTTTACTTTTTGGATGAATACGGCTGCTATGAACATAGAGGCAAATCCGAAGAGGAGAAATAGCTCATTGGCGAGATGCCCCATGCTGTTTGCCTGCATTATACCCTGCATGCGGATGAGGGGCAAGAGCGCGGTGTTCAACAGCGCACCGGAAAGCAGCGCGGAAACGGGAGCAGGAGCTTCGGAATGAGCATCTGGTAGCCAGAAATGTAGCGGTGCCAGCCCAACCTTTGTGCCAAAGCCGATTAGCATGAATACAAAAGAAACTTTTAGCCAAAAAGGATTGATACTGCCTTTCATCTGCATTATTTTGTCGAATACCAGGCTGGGGCTTTCGGGCATGGCGATAATAAGCAGCAACACACCCACAAACGCCAAAGCAATACCAATGGAGCAGATAAAGAGATACTTCCATGCTGCTTCCAGGGACTGCTTATGATGCTCAAAGCTAATCAACATGGCACTGGCGAGAGTGGTGGTTTCTACAAACACCCAAATCAGGCCTAAGTCCCTGCTAACAATTGCTCCGCCCATAGACGCCACAAATGCCATCATAGCAATGGCATAGATGCTGCTTTGCCTGTCAGATAAGCTGCTTTTATGCTGAAGGCTGTATAGCCCCACGGCAAAGTATAATACGCTGGTGATTAGCAGGAACCAAAGGCTAAGGGAGTCTATTCCCAGCTTGGTTGCCAAGCCCATACCCGGTAAAAGCAAGGCAACTGAGGCACTAAGGCAGAGGCTGCTGTGGCTGAAGATTATGGCAGTATTCAATCTGCTGCTTTTCTTTAGCCAGGCGATGGCGGAGAAGAGCAGGGGGATAATCCAGATGTACAGGTATAACATGGCTTTAGTCCTTTAGGATAGATAGCTCGTCGCTATCCACGTCTTCGAAGCTATTGCTAATCTTGTTTATGAACAGCACAGCAATCAGGATAGAGAGCAAGATGTCCAGAGAAACGCCCAAACTTACAATGTGCGGCATTTCACTGCCAATGGCGAGAGAAAGCATAAAGATGCCGTTTTCCATTATGAGATAGCCCATTAGGTGGGTTATAAGCTTTTTATTGGCGATAATAATGAATAAGCCCTTCAGGATTGCCGCAAATGCCACACCGAAATGCAGGGGATATACATTGGGGCTGCTCTTTCCGCTCCAGAGGGCTATAAAAAAGGCAAAGGCAAAGATGGCAGTCATGGAACCAAGGGAGAAGAAGTTTGATACCGAGGGCTCAACTTCGCGCTTGATACCGTTTTTGTTTATGGTGTCCACAATGAACCACGGGATAAGCACGGCTTTGAAAACAATGGTTTCCAGAGCAACGAAGGCAAACTCCCACATATTCATTTCGTTGGTTTTGAGTATGGTAAGCACAAACAGCAGTATTCCCTGGATTACCAGAATACGAACAATGCTGGTAAGCATATTAGTGATGGATGCAAACAGCAAACTAAGGCCAAACAGCACCAATAGGATATCTGCCATTATATTCCTCCCAGGTTATGAACAATCAAGGCTGCCAATACCAGCAAAGAGATGGAAAGCGGGATAATAACCAACTCCAGATTGCGGCTAATCCGGTAGCGAGGCATCAGGCTCTCTACCAGTCCCGCGCTTATTGCCAAACCGAAGCTGCTAAGCAGATATACTGCAATAATGCTAAGGCTATGCATGCCTTCGGGAATAAGGAAGTAGCTAATCATAGAGGCATAGATTTGCACCTTTAGCGCAGAAGCATAATGCACCATAGCAAGATTCACCCCCGAAGTATCCAGCACCATAACCTCGTGAATCATGGTTAGTTCCAGATGCGTGGCGGGATCATCGAAGGGAACCCTTGCTCCTTCCACCAGCATCATAATGAATAACGCCAGGGCGGTAAGAACGGCTATGATAACCGACCACTCGTTAAAGATATACACCCTGTGATGCAGGAATAGCTGACCAAGAGTACCAAAGCCACTCGCATAAGCTAAGGAGCCAATAATCAGCAGGAATGCAGGCTCCAAAAAGGCAGTGAACGATATCTCTCGTGAAGCGCCCATGCCTTCAAAGCTGCTGCCTACATCCATCGCCGCTAAAACAATTACGGCTTTACTAAGAGNNGACATGAACAAAAAGAAATCACCCTTAAAGCCAAGAACTGCGTGCTGCGCTCCAAAGGGGATAAAAAATGCAGCGATAAAGGTAGCCGCCAAAGACAAGCTGGGTGCCCAAGAGAATACATGGCTGCTGCTTTGGCTGTGCACTTCGCTTTTGCCCATCAGCTTTATAACGGTATAAAGCGGCTGTAGAATGCTTGCCCCTTTTCTGCCTGCCCAAATGGCTTTGGTTTTGTTTATTACACCGATGAACAGCAGAGGTAACAGCAAAATAAACAGGAAGTTAATAATCACTTTTGCACCCTCAGCACCCAGAATAACAGGCAAAGTAAAGCAATTAACAAGTAGCTGATGTAGCTGTTGGTTTTACCATTGTGAATGCCATCGAACAGCCTGTAAAAGCGGGTTAGCAAGCCAAGCAATTTGCTAATAATACCCTTGTCCACATAGTCTTGCACCTCTTCCGCGTGGCTAATGCTCTGCGGGAAATAGCCTTCTACACAGCTCCTGCTTATCCGCTTTTGCATAAAAGGCTTCAGGAAGTATGCCAGCGGGTTTATATATGCCGTTCCGGTGTATTGTTGCTTTGCACTACCCTGATGATAGCCGCAGCCCCAGGTGATGGACTTTGTTACCTTCACCAGTCGCAACTTTATGATGTACAGAGCAATAAAGGCAGCCAGGAGCATAAGCAGTACTGTGCTTATCCTGTGTAAAACCATGGCAAAGCCTAGATAAACTCCGACATCTACCTGCAAGGCAATTGCCAGCGGCTTTATTATCCACAAACCAAGCTCACCGAAGGTGCCAAGCAGGAAACAGAATGCTGCCAGCAGCATGGGGCTTAGCAGCATGCCAAAGGGCAGCTCTTTGGCGTTAGCAGCAGCGGATGAGCGGGGTTCGCCGCTGAACACGATGCTGAATATCTTGCTAAAGGCGATAAGTGCCAATGCGCTTACAAAAGCCAGTGCCCCGCCTGCGGCAATCATGGAGAGGGTGCCGCCCAGGATGCTGCTTTGAAAGCCGCTGATAATGCCCAAAAAGATGGCGAGTTCGGAGATAAAGCCATTGTACATAGGCAGTGCCGAGATGGAGGCTGTTCCCAGCATGAATAACCAAGCTGTGCCGGGCATCCGCTTCAATAAACCACCCAGCTTGTCGGTTTCCAGGCTGTGTGTGGCAACCAGCACATTGCCGCTCAGGTAGAACAGCAAAGGCTTAAAGAGCGAATGGTTCATAATGTGCAGAGTAGCACCCATCAGCCCCAAACCGGACATGGCTGTATTCCCAAGCGATTTTCCTAATAGCCAGAGAGAAAGCCCCACACCAATAATGCCGATGTTCTCTATGGAAGAATAGGCAAGCGAGCGTTTGATGTTCGATTCCGCCATGGCGTGAATTACTCCATTGAAGGCAGTTAGCAGTGAGATTGCCAATAGGATATAGATTTCTATGGGCTGCCAAGCAGAACCAAGCATTACCAGCACAATGCCGAATATTCCGGTTTTAATCATTAGCCCCGACATCATTCCCGAAAGGTGAGCGGGAGCAACAGGATGTGCCTTTGGCAGCCATGAGTAAAAGGGAAAGAACCCGGCTTTGAAGGCAAAGCCCACCAGCAACAGCCACTTGGCAACGGGATAATAGGTTTGTTGCGCCAGGCTTAGTGAGCCGCTGCTTGCATACTGCAAGGCAAAACCAAGCAGCAACGCAGCAGCACCGATGTGCATCATAACGAAGTAGTATAGCGCATTGGCGATGCTTTCTTTATTCTGCCTGTCTTGCATAATGGCGAAGAAGGAGCTTAAGCTCATCAGTTCCCAGGCCATCATAAACAGCAGGCTGTGACGAAGCATTAAAACAAGATGCATGCTGATTATCATTAGCCCGCTAAAGAACAGGTGAGAGGCATTGCCCTCTTCGGAATGGGCTTTTAGATAGAAATGAGCATAGATGATACCCACAAGGTAGCCAAAGGCAAAGAGCATCCCAAAGAAAGCCGCCAAAGGGTCTATAACGATGTCCACGGCAGCAGCCAAACC
>DIMZ01000198.1:0-5056 GCA_002425825.1 Cloacimonetes bacterium UBA5553
GAACCCGCGACTTCAACCTTGGCAAGGTTGCGCTCTACCACTGAGCTATTCCCGCATTTGTGAAACATCGTTCTCGTTACAAGAAAATAATAGCCGATATTCTGTCAATCAAAAAGTGTCGGTTTCACTGAATACTTCCGCAGAAAAACGATACAAACTGCTCTTCTCGTCTTTGTAAGCATCGGCATTCAGCCCTGCTTTGCGGCACACTTCACGCAGAAAAGCAGATGCATCCCAGCCCCATTCTACTGCTACCTGAGGAAGTAGTAATCCACTTCCATAAGGGTGGCTAATGTATAGCCCGTCTCTACCTACTACCGGCTCTTCCCCATGCTGCATCTTAGTCATTTCGCTCAATACCGATATCTCGATTACTATCTTGTCCAGCTCCACTTTCTCTACCGGGGCAAAACGAGGATCGCGGAAGGCTGCTGCCTCTGCCATTTCTACCACACTATCCGCCAGAGGCTTGTAACCTTTTATGTAGCCAATGCATCCACGAAGTTCCTTGCCGATATGCAAGCTAACAAATAGCCCAAATCTAGCTTTGAATGCTTCATCCTGTGGCAACTGAGACTTTCTCTGCTCGAAGTGAGCCAGCAATGCGCTTCTTGCCAGCTCTAACAGTAGTTTCTTTTGCTCATTGCTAAACATGCCTTCCTCCTTGCTAATGCTTAAATACAGATTTTTGCTGCCATATAACCAACAACCTGCTGGTTATCGCCGGAAACGTTACCAGAATGAGTGTAGTTAATAAGTTTTACTTCCGGAGCTGTATAATAACCTGCTACGTACAAAAGGCTAAGAATAGCCCCCAGGCCGCAAGCTTCGCATTGTTCTTTCACTGCCGCATCCCACAGCCCGGCGGGGTCTAATGCCAATACTTTTTCTATTAGCATGGCATCCAGTGCTTCGGCTTTGGAAGCTTTGTGATAATGTGACAGATCGGTAGAGCAAAGTATCACAATTCGTTGTGTAGAGCGATAAAGTGCATCGTTAAGTAGCTCTGCCAGGCGTTTGGCAACCCCAGGAATTTGATTGCCAATCATTATTGGCAGCACAGTGGCATGGGGATAGAAATAGCTTATCAGGGGTAGCTGAATCTCCATTGAGTGTTCATTTTGATGATAGCTGAGGTCAATATCCTGACTAGCATAGGGAGAGAGCTTATCATAAAGCTGCCTGTTCAGCTTCAGGCTACCCAATGGCGTGTTATACTCCGTATAGGGCGAGAGGCTAAAATCGAAGTGATATCCATGATGGCTTGGATGAAGAATTATAAAGCTATCCACATTCTCGTGGCTGATGCTGTGTAGGCCCAATGCCGCACATTGCCCAGAATACATGTATCCAGCATGCGGCAAGATAAGCCCAAGGCTGCGCTGTTTGTCTTTCTCAGGTGCAGCATCCTTTAGCCAGACAGCAATCTGGCGTCTAAGCTGCTCTTCAAAGCGAGGGTAAAAGGTTCCTGCATGCGTAGTAGCTCTTATCATCTTTCTTCTCCTTCCCCAGGCTCGGGCAGTAAGATGATAAAGGTTCCGGTTTGTTTTTCATCTTTATTTAGCTCTGCAGTGCGCCAATCACTTTTGTAGATAGGGTGAATAACGGCTATCTTCAGCCTGGGCATTGCTCTTTGGAGCCGCGTAACTGTGCCCAGGAAAGACCCGCTGTGAAAGGCACCATTGTAGTGTATCACTCTTGCCTTGGGTTTTGCTGCAATAGCCTTGGCTATGCTCTCTGCCATTGTGTCATCCTTCAAGCATTGTGCCTGGTAAAGACGTTCTATGCTTAGCGCATCATTCATCATGCCGTGTGTACCGGAGCTGCCCATACCCATCACCTCAAAAAAGGCTAGCTTGTACGCATCATCGGGATAAAATGGCTCACTGGCAATCCAGGCAAACTCGTCATCTGCCAGAACATCCATAAATTCAGCACCCATTCTTGCCATCTTACCGGCATAAATACGCGGAACATTCGCCGCTATCACCTGCAATCTCTTTGCTTTGGCGTATTCTATCAGGGGGCGGTAATCAGTTTGGTAGTTTCCCCAAGGGCGTGAACTTGCAAGAAACTTATCCTCGTCTATATTGCCATTGAGATAGCTATCCAAAAGTTCCTGCACATCACGCTCAAACATCTCAAACGATAGAATTAGCTCTCTTTTGGTGTCCACCAGCGGAAGCAACTCAGCTTGTAGCTGGTGTATGGTGGCATTATCGTGAAACTCGCCAAAGAATATAACGTCAAACTTGCTTAGCTCTTTTGCCATGGTCTTTATGCTATGTGTCTTTGCATCTTTTGCACTTATTATGCGATACTCGTTTCCGCTCAGCAATCCGGTAGCCAGCAAAGCGAGCAATACTAATATGAATCTCATATCCAATTCCTTTTATGTCTTCTGTGAATATATTAAGCCGGAAAACAGCACATAACCATCCAGAATATCGGTCAACTGCTTCTGTTGCTCTTCGGCAATGGACATATCAAATGATACCCTTTGGGCATAGCTTATGTCGCTAATGAAAAGCTCCAGTTCACTGCATTTGTGCTTCAGGCTTTCAAAGCTGGGGTAGTCACATTCCACGTGATACACCTGCCACACTCTGGCTGCTACTAGTTTGGCTGTGCCAAGAGCTTGTTCAACTGCTGCTCCGTAGGCATCTATCAGCCCTTTCACGCCCAGCTTTATGCCTCCATAATAGCGGGTAACCACCGCCAGAACGTTGCTTATATCTTTGCGTAACAGAGCATTCAATATCGGTTTACCCGCCGTTCCTCCCGGTTCTCCCGCATCGGCATAATAAGACGTTTCCTGTTTGGTGCCACATACGTAGGCATAGCAATTATGCGTGGCATCGGCATACTGGCGGGTATGCTCTGCCAATACACTTCTTGCCTGTTCGGGAGATTCCACCGGGTATAGTGCGGCTATGAACAGCGAACGCTGAATCTTTAGCTCGGATATCACTGGGTTTTCTATGGTAAAATACATCACTTCACCTTGGGCAAGTCGTTCCATCTGGTAGTATAATATGGCGAAAGCCGTACGCGCCTCATTTGCCAATTCTTTTGAATACCGCTGCTGGCATAAAACAATGTATCCTGACCGTGCTTTCTGTTCAGCTTATCCACTATATCCATCAGCTGCTTACGTTTATCATCCAAATAACATTCCTCGATAAATGACAGCGGCACATCGGCTTCGGACATGATATCGGCAAACATCACCCCGGCTTTCTTATATTCAAAGCCTGGCAGATACAGCTCATCCAACAGGTTAAGCGCAATGCGGATAAGCTCTGGAGTATAGGCAGAAGGAGGAAACAGGGTGGTAGATATAGAGTTGTTATACTGAGGCCCCTCCTTGAATCTATTTGTGGAGAGGAACACCATCATGTGTCCGGCTACGCTTTTTTGCTTACGCAGCTTCTCCGCGGCTCTGGTAATGTAGTTAGACACCGCTTCACGCAGTTCACTAAGCTCCGAAACCTGCTTGCCAAAAGAGCGCGAATTTACTATGCTCTTCTTGGCTGAAGGGGCATCATCCAAATCTACACAGGCATAGCCGCGCAGTTCCAGCACGGTTTTGTGCCCCACACTGGTCATATAATGATCTACAAACTTATCTTCCACGTCACGCAATTGCAGGGCAGTTTCTATGCGGTTTTGCCTAAGGAACTTGTCATACTGCCTGCCTATCCCCCACACCTCGCCTACAGGAGTTCGCTCCAATGCCTTTTCTATCCTCTCTTCGGTCATCAGGCATAGCGACCCCTTGAATGCGGGTATCTTCTTGGCGTGATGATTAGCTATTTTTGCCAGGGTTTTGGTGCGCGAAATCCCCACCGATACCGGAATTCCTGTCCATTTCTGAACAGTGTGCTTGATCTTGCGGCCATACTCTTCCAAGTCTCTGGTCTGAAAGCCGGTTAGCCCCAGAAATGCCTCGTCTATGCTGTATATCTCCAAGTCTGGAGTAAACATAGACAGCACTTCCATCACTCTGGCACTCATGTCTCCATACAATGCGTAGTTAGACGATAACAAAGTACCGCCATGCTTCTTTATTAAAGCTTCATACTTAAAGCCGGGTGCACCCATGGGAATCTTCAGGTCTTTTATCTCCTGCGACCGTGATACCAGACAACCGTCGTTATTAGAGAGCACAGCCACTGGTTTACCAGCTAAATCGGGATTGAAAGCCCTTTCGCAGGATACGTAAAAATTGTTGCAATCCACCAGAGCAACAATATTATCTCTGCTAAGTCCCGTTGTGTTCATGGGTAAACCTTCATGCTTGAGTCTTGTGTGGCACTAAGAAGTAATAATCCACATAATACAAATCAAACGACCTCAAAGACACCCCCAAACACAGGGTCTTCGAATACTGGAATGCACTCCTTCTCGTCTCTGATTTGCTCCAGAGATTGATTCAATGCCTGCATCTTAACTTTAATCTGCGACTCAAGCATATTTCTTCTAAATCTGTCCTCATTAGAGATGACAAAACTCTGGTTAATCTCGGCAATTTCTTTATTTCTTCTGTCAATCTGCCGCATATAATGGAATTTCCTGCTTTGCACTTTCCTTTCAATTATCATATCGTGCCTAGCTTTGAAGCTCTGATAATATTCAAAGAACAGAACTTTGAAGTGGTCGAAAGCCACATTGTATGCTTTTGTCATGATTTCTTGAGAATTAGCTTGTAACTCATGTGTACTATGCCTTCCCAATTCGTTTAATACCCCCATTACATGTTCACTGAAATCTGATGATCCAACTACATTCAAGGACACATCGAGGATGACACTCATTATGACACTGTGCTTCTTGAAACTTGATACGCTGGCTAGATATACGAAGTA
The DNA here is from genome assembly GCA_002425825.1 of Cloacimonetes bacterium UBA5553. GTDB lineage: Bacteria > Cloacimonadota > Cloacimonadia > Cloacimonadales > Cloacimonadaceae > Cloacimonas. The sequence goes on from DIMZ01000198.1 coordinate 4,869, forward strand.
AAAATAGTAGCCTTTATCAAGATCTATCTCATTTTCCTTCAAATCGGCTTGATGAATAAGAAAGTAATGGCAGTTGAGAATATTACTCTTATCTCGACTGTATTGACTAGTGATAAACTGAACAAGGGGATGAAGAACGTTGATGAAAGCTAAATCTGGGTTTTCTGACGCATGGTCTGAATGGAATG
>DIMZ01000198.1:5122-5359 GCA_002425825.1 Cloacimonetes bacterium UBA5553
GCCCAGGATTAAACGAGTATTGAAATAAGTTATCGAACTTAGAATCCATCGCAACCCTACGGAATCTATCGCAAAGCTGTATTTCGCCTTCCTTTTTTCGGCTGTCGTACTTGATGTAACTGTCTCTATAGTTTTGGACTAAGTATCCTGAGATATATTGATAAAGGTGGTCTGGAGATATATAGCGTTTTTTCTTAATGATGTTTTTAATCTCATATTCATAATAATAATCTAGGA
>DIMZ01000198.1:5429-5615 GCA_002425825.1 Cloacimonetes bacterium UBA5553
CAATCGATTTTATTCTAAGCATTATTATCTTTTCTTGCTCGTACCATTGTTGATCAGCCTCTTCCAGAGTTAGATTCTTGTACAAGATTGTTTTATTCAGATCATCGATCAAATCACCTAATATTGGTTCCAGAGAACCAATAGTGCCTTCAAATAGGTTTACCCTTTCATACAAGCGGATTATGA
>DIMZ01000198.1:5688-6107 GCA_002425825.1 Cloacimonetes bacterium UBA5553
TACAGAAATTAATTATGTCTAACCTAGGAGATGTTTGCCCAATCCTGTCTATTCTTCCTATCCTCTGTTCAATCTCCATCGGATTCCAGGGCAGGTCATAGTTTACTATTGTGTTGCAAAACTGCAAGTCAATACCTTCGCTTCCAACCCTAGATGAGAGCAGTATCGAAAATACATCCGCTTCACGGAATGATTGGAGGCAGTCACTTCTTTGAGACATTGACAGAGCACCAGTAAGAACGATTGTATTATAACTTATGGCTTCAAGTCTTTTGCAAAGATATTGGAGCGTTTCTTTAAAGAAAGCGAATATTATAACCTTATTGGTCCTTTCCTTGATGATCTCCAGCTCTTCAATCAGACGTAAAAATTTACTGTCAACATCGGTGTCATTGTCAATAACACTGGGATCAATGTTC
>DIMZ01000198.1:6186-11293 GCA_002425825.1 Cloacimonetes bacterium UBA5553
CTCTAATCCATCAACCTCAATGGCATCAATTGAATACTTCTGAATAATTGCACTCTTGTGAGCATGAATGGATGAGGATAGCATTCTCTGAATTATAGATAAGGGGAGCATACTTGAGCTCTCTTGTTGCAGATGCAAACGAGTCTTAGCAATAAGAAAATTATAAAGATCAAGCTCATCTGGAAGCAACTCAACATGCACAGTTTTGGGGATTCTGACTGGACGGTTCGCGTGTACATCTCTCTTTTTTGTCCGATTATATATTCCTCCAATCAAATGCAAATCAGACAAGTTACGCTGAACTAACACAATATCCTCAATAGAGATATCCAGAATATTATCTATGTATAATAATCTCTGCAATATGGACAGCGTCTCGGTGTAAATCAAGTTGCCGGAGTATTCTTTCTCCACTGATAATAACTGCTCATATGCTTCAATAATATTAGGTGGAACGCTGCTGATGCTGTTCAACGCATGTACTATCGGTTGGTTCGCTTCTCTTTGGATCTCAAATGCTTGGAAGTAGGTGAACTGAGACTCATCAAGTATATGCAAAATGTTAAATAGATTTTCGGATGAAGTGTGAATTGGAGTCGCTGTAAGTAGAATCATAGCCTGGACATTGTTGCTCAAAGCCTGGATTGTACGGTTTTGTTTTGAAAGATTACGCAAACTGTGCGCCTCATCAACTATCATGAAGTCCCACACATACTCGGAGTTATCAATCACATCCACGACCCCTTTTCCGCGTATGGACTCTAAAGAAATAATGAACTTATTGCTTGAATATTGGTTTGCTGCTTGCTTGTCTCCTGAAGTTAATTTTAAAAAAAACTGCTTATCTATAACTGTAAACTCCTCCTGAAATCGACTTCTCATTTCGCTCATCCATTTAGTAACCAAGTTAGCAGGCACTACTATCAAAGCATTACTCACTTCTCTTCGTGCTTGTAGCTCCTTCATTATTAGACCAGCTTCAATCGTTTTTCCCAATCCAACTTCATCACAAATCAATAGTCTTCTTTTGTGAGAACTTATCAGCTTTAACAATGGTTTAAATTGATACTCATAGAAGATCGTCTTAGATGTGTTGAATGCATAAATATTATTCTGGACAGAATCACTATTAGATAATTTGAGAAATGTCATTGCTTTTTGGAAATCANNACTGCCATTCACGAGATTATCTTTTAGGCTAAACTGGCCACTAAACAGAGTTATATTTGCCGCAATGTGATACTCATACCTGTCCATGAACTCAATTGCATAAGTTATCACAGGACTCCTACTATCAATTTCTCGAATAATACCTACTCTATCGAGATGATTCTTAAGCCTTACTTTCGTCCCAATCTCATACATAATATTACCCATTCCATTTCTTGTTATAGTGAAACAATTCTTCTTCCGTTTGTGTTTTTTCATTGTACTTAATCACCCACGCTGGGCTGTCCTTGGGAAGTACATAATTTTCCAATGTTTGTTTTGGTTCTCTTGTTAATCCGTAAGATACTGCTAATCTGTGGTAAGGTCCCATCAACTTACTATCCCATGTACGTGGTGAAGGCAAAAGAATAACCTCTCTGTTGATCTTATCTCCATTTAGATACAATGGGATTTTACTAAAAATCTCCTGTATAATGGTGTTTTCTGCAGCTCCACCACTAGCGATAATCATGATGTTTTCAAAAGGAGCCATCGACTCATCACCTGTAACCTTATTTTCTTTTAAGATCTTCCATATTCCGCTCTTCTCAAAATTCACCCATATTTTTGTGTAATGTTGCTTTATCATCTCATCAGAGGGAGTCTCGCTACCACATTTCAGAATAATATCAAGAAAGCCTTCATATACAATTTCTGTAGCTAGAATATGTTTACTATCACTTAGATTTTGCTCCTTAACGTTCCTGAAAACAGTTAACTCAGTGGTGCCTGCTCCGAAGTCGTATAAAGCATACAGCGCGTTTTTAGTGACTAGCTTTCGAGGAGTATCATTAAAATATTCGATAATCTCAGCAACAGATTCTGGAATAACGTCAGTGAAGCTTAACTCAATTGTGGGGAGAAATGACTCTTTTAAAGACATTAATCCGTGCAAATCATGAAACAAACCTTCATTATATATCCATTCAGTAAACGACAGCATCTTACGAAATATTTCTACACTTACGTTATTATTCATGCTTGTTACAGGCAAACATATGGAAAATGAATAATCTGCATTGTCGCCAAGCATCAACTCTTTGTCAATTTTTTCTCTGGCAACATTGAACACGTAGGCAATAAATCCCGCACAGATTATTAAATCTTCGTTCACAACCTTAGCCTCCAAAACCTTCCGTTTCATGTCAGACACCAGGTGAGAAGATTGAACACTAAGTGCTTCATACCCATACAATACTCTTTCTCCATTAACGGCTGCAACGCTGGGAATTGTCCAGTCCTCGTAGTTTTGAGCACTATTTCTATGGGGTAAATCATTGAACGATAGCGAGACATGTTTCTGGGTAGCATAAGAATAATAAGAAACTTTTGTCCTACTTGTCCCAAAATCAACGCCTACTATGATGTTTACAGCCCTTTTTGTGAACAACGAGGTGGCGTCTGTTTGTATAGCTTGTAACTGCTTTTCACGTTCATCTGATATCCTTGAAAGTAAGCATACTTTCATAGAAGCAGAACCCTCTGGAGCGGTATGAATATCCATATACAATGGTTTGCCATATAAATCTACTTCTGCTAAACGGCCCATTGACTCATCTTTAACCTCGGCATGTTGTGATACAAGCTCTTTGTGAACTGAGGCGTACTCCTGCGGGCTTGTAGCGATTAGAGATTCTTCTACAATCAAACTTGAACTTGATGAACAGTAAATCAACCTAGTCAGATTACCTGACAACTCAAACTCAGAGTCTCTTGTTGATATAATTCTCACCCCATTGGCATTAACTCTGGTCGTAAAGAGGTCGTATGCCAACATTTCTCTGACAATTCCTAATGGACTCAGCTTCATCGGCTGATACTCGTTATGTGCTCTTCTCCATACCCTAGGAATACTCCCATCAGTGAAATAAAGATATTCAGTGCCTGCGAAGGATAATGCTCCTTGGGTACCTTTCCTTACCCCGTACACCGAGCCTGTAGAAACTATGTAAACTTTCACTACATTGTTCTGGAATATAAAAACTAGATTGCCACTCATTTGATCTTCGAACAATTGAAAACAATGAGTACTAGGTGTAAACCTAACGGGCATCTTTATTACTCTATCCTCTATACATATCTCTCCTACGCTTTGATTATACCCAATAATGCATGATTTCCCTTTCGCTATAACCTGAATAGACATACCGTCCTCCATACAAACGTTTTAGTNNTTATCTCATCCATCATATCATTGCTAATCCTGTATATTCCACGTGTAGCTTCACGAGTAGCAATGTGTGGTTACATTCATCCTGTGTCAAGATCAAAAAGATTTTTTCAAGCATCCCGCAGTTGTCAAGTGGAGAATTACCATTATAAGTATAATAGGGTATTCATGTGTGTGTAGAGAACCTCCATCAACTCATTACAGTATTGTCAGTCAGTTGTTATAACCTGTTCATGCATTGATGCTTCAGCCATCTATAGGTTATTCATGCATGCTATCACATACTAATCCATTATGTGTGATCTGATGTGTGAGCATGTGTGAATCAGGAAAGACCGAAATCCATTGACAGATTATGCACAGCCATTATCCAAGCCAAGTGCATAAGCTAAAGATAAGGAAACTACAATGGAATATATAAAGACCAATAAGTACTTTGCCCAGGTGGCAGGAAGCTTGGAAACGCTTGGCAGCGCAGAACTAGAAAGCTTCGGGGCAAAGATTATCCAAAGCGTACCGCGAGGCATCCGCTTCACTTGCAGCAAAGAACAGCTCTATAGGATAGTGTATTGCTCGCGCATATTGCAAAGGGTGCTGGCACCCCTGGTTAGCTTTCAGTGCCACAGCGAGAAGTATCTGTATAATCAAGCACGCAAGGCAATAGACTGGACTGCATTGTTTTCCCTTAACCACAGCTTCGGCATAGAATGCAATGTGAGTGGCAGCAACATCAGCCATTCCCTATATGCCAGCCAGCTTCTAAAGGACGCAATCTGCGATTGTTTTAGAGACAAGTATCAACAGCGACCGGACTTTAAGCCCACGGGGGCAGACATCACTTTTAACCTGCATATAAGAGAAAACTGGGCAGTTATAGCACTGGATTTAACCGGCATTAGCATGCACAAACGCGGTTATCGCAACAAAGCAAATCTTGCCCCTCTGCAAGAAACTCTGGCAGCAGCAATTATTAAGCTATCGGGATGGGATGGTTCACGTAGGCTCTTAGACCCCATGTGCGGCTCAGGAACTATTCTGGCAGAAGCGATGATGCAGTATTGTAACATACCTGCAGGGTATTTGCGCAAAGACATGGGACTGCAGTATCTACCGGATTTTGATGCAGACAAATATGCCGAGATTCGCAAAGCGGAGAATGGCAAGATAAAGCCACTGCCCAAGAACCTTATCTCCGGCTCGGACATCAGCGTTGGCAGCCTAACCTATGCCAGGGAAAACCTCGCCAACTTACCTGGTGCAGAGAATATTGATCTGCGTGTTTGCCGATTTCAGGATATCCCGCGTCAAGAGGGACGCTGCATTATTACCAATCCTCCCTACGGCGTACGGCTGGGTAACGATGATTCCACTAAAGCTCTGTATCACGATTTGGGCGACTTCTTAAAACAGAGCTGCCCCGATAGCGAATCATACATCCTGTGCGGAAACAAAGACCTTGCTCCCGAGCTTCGCCTGCGGGCTTATTGGAAGAAAAGCCTGAAGAATGGTGATTTGGATGTTAAACTGGCTAAGGTGATTATAAGAGGGTAAGCTAATATGATTGCAGACTGTAAATAACCACGAGATACGATAGTTTGGATTTATAGTATGGTTGGTTAGCCCACTAAATTGTTAATCTGCTAACCTGCTAACCCGTTAAACTCACTTTCCTCTTGTACTATTTATTAATAAAGGAGATACATCTTTCCATATAAAAAAGGCACTGCG
>DIMZ01000198.1:11340-11514 GCA_002425825.1 Cloacimonetes bacterium UBA5553
AGAAAAGCAGGGAGACTTCTCTCAGCGGTGTGTTACTAAAGTTTATCTAATCTAATCCAATGCCTTCAAAAATGAGGGAACATCAGTGCGAAGGGTTGGGATGCGTGCCGGTTCATCGGCAGCAGGTTTCCGTTCTTCTTTCAGGGATGGCTGGGCAATATTTAAGCGGACAAA
>DIMZ01000127.1:0-1234 GCA_002425825.1 Cloacimonetes bacterium UBA5553
CCCAAGCAGAATCACAAAATCACCTTCAAAGACCTGAAGATTTAGTTTATTTACTGCGAGGCTTTTGCCATCGTAGCTTTTGTCCAGATTGCGAACGTCTAATAGCAGTTTCTTTTCCAAGTTTATTTATACTCACTTTAGCATGGTTGCGGGATCCATGTTCATTGCTTTCAGGGTGGTGCGGACAACGTCGTAGTCAGCATCAGAAGCTCTGTCGAGGCCATCAATGTCATAAAGGGTTTTCAGGGTTGCCTTGCCTGCTTCACTAGCAGCAAAGCTGAACAACGCATCAGCCACGCGGCTGTCTAATTCGGGGGGAAGACCGCGTCTGAAGGTTACTGTGTCATTGGGAATCCAATCAGTGAAGTCCAGAATGCGTATTTTGGCAAAGATATCGGGATGAGTGTTTGCCAGCTTTTCACGGGCATCCATGGGCTTGCCCTCGGCATTTTCGGGAGACCAATAGGTGTAGGCAACATCGGCTCTTCCGCTATACACAGCCAGAATTGCCTGGGGATGTCCGCCGGCGAATACATGATCTTTGGGGCTTATCCCGCGTTGCTTAAGTATGGCAGAGGGGTAGATGTAGCCGGAGGTGGAGGCTGCGTCGGTGTAGGCAACAATCTTGCCATTTATGTCTTCCAGTTTTTTGATGTCCGATTCGGCGCGAACTACAAACTGACCTCTGTACTTGTTCAGTCCATTGCGTACGGTCATCAGCTTTACTTCGGCATCATACTTTTGTTTTGCCAGCACGTAGGCATAGGTGGGAAGCCAGGCGATATCTGCCTGATAGGTGCCCAGCGCTTCGATAACTGCAGCATAACTGGTGGGAACAGCAACCTTGAAGTGGTATCCTGTTTCTTTCCTTAGGAATTCGGCAATGGCTTCACCGCTTTGCACCACCTTTCCCGCTTCCAGGGAAGGGACAAAGAACATCTTTATAGGATTGCTTTTGCTGCCAAGCCTGCGGTTTGCCTTGGCAAGCCTGGCGTCTTTGTCTCCGCATGCAACAAGTATGATAAATACCGATATGCAAAGAATAAAAAGTTTCTTCATCAGAGTTGTCTCTCCTATGTTATGCTAAGATGAGCATGCTGAATGCAGAGGCTAATCGAAGTCAAGATAATTTTGCTTAACAATTCTTTCATTACAGGTAGTCCCAGTCCTCAAAGAAGGGATCAACCATCAAAGTGGCATTGTCCCAGGTGGACTTCAGCGTTAATCTATCTGC
>DIMZ01000127.1:1252-1437 GCA_002425825.1 Cloacimonetes bacterium UBA5553
CTGCTCCATCCAAGGTTTCATCATTATGATTGAATATGCAGTTGGGCAGGATTATTGTTTCGTTGGGCTCTGGCTTTAGCTGCGTTTTAATGTCGCTGTAGGTTAGCAGCCCGCATACATTTATATGGGGGCCAAAGAAGTCGTTACGAATGGCTTGCACGCGAATGCTTTGGTCGCTCAGTCTT
>DIMZ01000127.1:1481-5368 GCA_002425825.1 Cloacimonetes bacterium UBA5553
ATATAAGCACTGGAAGAACAAGCCATCAGGTAGTTTGTCTCGCGCTTTCTAAGCTCTTTCAGGAAGCTTCGCTTGCGGCTACGGAAGTTTTGCAGGGTTAAGCGCAGCATGCCGATGCCGTTTTCAAGCTGGGGATATTCGCCATAGTAGTCTTCTTCCGGAATCTCTTTGTTTGCCAGCATAAAAAACTCATCGGCAGGATAAACGATGTCGGTGTTAAAGCTATCACGCACATCGCTTATTATAGATAAGGTCTCTTCAGCTTCCTGAGCAGTGAAGGTGCGTAGCTTACACAATGCCTCCCGAAAACGGGTGAGACCAACCGGAACTATGCCAATTGAAAGTAGATTCAGCCCGGCAGCAAGCAGCTCATTTAAGCTATTCTTCAGTTCTGCACCATCGTTATATCCGGGAACGCATACGAATTGAATATGAAAGCTTATGCCCTTACCGCTTAACCTCGTCAGGATTGCCATGGCATCCACTGGATTGGCAGAGCGCATCATTTTTTGCCGCAGTTCGGGGTCTGTGCTGTGCAACGAGATATACAGCGGTGATATCTTCTGTTTTATAATCCTTTTATACTCGTGCTCTGCAAGATTGGTGAGGGTAATATAATTGCCGAAAACGAAGGAGAACAGGTAGTCGTCATCTTTGCCATACAGGCTGTCCCTCATTTTTGGCGGCATCTGGTCTATAAAGCAGAAGATGCATGAGTTCATGCAGTTTTTGTGTTGGTAAGGTTCCGGCTCTATGCCAAGAGGTCGCCCATTCTCTCTAACAATCAGCATTTCCCTCGTTTTCCCATCTGCAGACATCAGTTTCATAAGCAGTTCATAGTCAGAAGCAAGATACTCTAAATCAAGAAAGTCTCGCACAGCCTGCCCATTTATACTTAGCACCTGTTCTCCGGGCATAATGCCATATCCGGCGGCTAAGCTTTTGGGAAGAACGCTGTGAATAGTAATTGCCATTTGCTACCCCTATTACCTTGCTAATTTTACGGGAACATCAATAAAGAAGCGTGAGCCTTCGCCAATGCTGCTCTGCACTCTAATTGCACCGCCCAGGCGTAATATCAGCTGCCTGGAAAGTCCCAGTCCGATGCCCATGCCGCCATAAGCACGGGTTATGCTGTTGTCAGCTTGTTCAAAGATGTCAAAAATATGCGTAAGCTTATCTTCTTCTATGCCTATGCCGCTGTCGGCAATTTCGAAGCACAGCATAATCTCTTCTTCGGAGATAGGTTTATTGTATATCCTCAAGGCTACAAAGCCTGTATCGGTGTACTTTATGGCATTTGAGAGTACGAAGCTTAGCACGCGCTCCACTTTCTCCATGTCTGCTATAATCATGGGGATATCGGCATTGAACTCAATAATGGCACTGAGTTTTTTGGCTTTTATCAAGGGCTCAAAATGCAGCCACAGCTTCTCCACAGTATCCTGTAGCAGACAAGGCTTGCAGTCCAGGGTAGTGCGCCCGAGCTGTAGATTGCTCAAATCCAGCAGGTTGCTTATCATCATCAGCAGCTTTTTACCGCTGTCGATAATCACGTCCACATAATCCGACTGCTTATCGTTCAGGTCTGTATTCTTTAGCATCTGAGCAAAGCCGAGAATAGCATTCATAGGCGTTCGAATCTCGTGGCTGATATTGGCGATGAAGGCGCTTTTGGCTTTGGAAGCTTCCTCGATCCCGGATTTGGGATTATGCAGGCTCTGTTTTGCATTATAACCTGCGTTTCGGGCTCGAGGCTTGCTGCGCTTCATGTGTTGCGTATCCTGTCGTACCTGTATTTAAAGCGTTTAGGGCCTTCGAAGATGGTGCGTGCCAGCCGTTCTTGGTATTCTGGATTAACCAGTAGTTGCTCTTCCTCGGGATTTGAGATAAAGCCCATTTCTATAAGGATAGATGGCATAAAGGCACCTCTTAGCACATAGAAGTTAGCTTGCTTAACGCCCCTATCCATGCTCTTGGTTCCAGCCACCATATTTTGCTGCACACTGGTGGCAAGCATGTTGCTGCCCTCCAGATGTTCTGCCTGGCTAAGGTCACTTAAAATAAAGCTAAGGTCATCGTATTTGCTTTTGGCAGAGCTACCGCCTTCAAACAGCTCCACCACCTGGTTTTCAAGAGCTTCCACAGCACGTGCATCACTGCTTTGAGCAGTAGCCAGGTAGTATGTTTCCAGTCCCTTTGATGCTGTGTTTTTTGAAGCATTGGTATGCAGGCTAATGAACAAGTCTGCTTTCTTGTCATTGGCAAAGCGGGTTCTGTCTTGCAGCGAAACAAATCTATCGTCACTGCGGGTTAGCAGCACCTTTAGTCCCAGTTCCTTCTCCAGCAGTTGTTTTAACAGCAGAGTAACCGCTAGATTTACATCTTTTTCGTTTGCCTTTAGCTTTCTGCCAACCGCACCGGGGTCTTTTCCGCCGTGCCCAGGATCCAGCACGATGGTCATTACGCTGTTATCCCGAGGCTTATCTATGGTAAGTGCTTTCCCTTTCAGCTCCACTGCCTTGCCAAAATGCACTCGCAGGTGTTCAGTAACAAACACAGACGGCAGAAACAGCTTTGCTCCCTTTCGCACCATGGGATAGTGCATATTGAAAGAATTGTTCTTAAAGCTATAATAGGACGATGCCTCTAAAAAGATGAACTGCTCGTCATAGATNNGACTAAATTGCGGGGACGGCTTTCACCCCTAATCTGAATGCTAATATCCGCATGTAGCATTATCCACAAAGTGCTAAGTAACAGGCATATAATTAGTATCTTTCTCATGTTCATTCTCCACAGGCGGGTTTAACTTGCATAATCTTTTCCACGGGCTTGCCCTCACTTTGAAAGGTGGGTGTCCACATGTCGGAGCAAGATAACTCCTGAGTGTAAAGGTTGGCAAAGCCAAGCTCCAGAGCTGTATCCACAGCTTGCATATATTCCTGCTCGCTAATTCCGCGGCTTAGCTCCAGGTATTGCTCGGCATTGGCTGTGGGATAATATTGCGCCATAAGGCTGATTGATACATCGGTGCCCAAACGCTCTGCCAGCTTTATTAGTGCTGCCTTGGTGCCGCTAAGTCCATTGGGCAACACCAGCAAGCGGACTATTGTACCACGTTTAGCAATGCCATTGGAATCCAGCTTTATATCTCCGCATTGAGCATACATGGTCTCTATTGCTTTCATAGCTACTTCCGGATAGTCCGGTGCTGCAGAATACTTTTTGGCATAAATCCCGTGAGCATACTTATAGTCTGGCAGGTAGATATCTATTAAGCCATTCATGCTTTCAAGTGTAGCCTCGCATTCATAGGCAGAGCTGTTCCACACAATCGGGATGCATAAGCCCCTGTATTTGGCAGTTTGGATTGCGGTGGCAATAAGGGGGCTAAAGTGGGTGGGGGTTACCAGATTGATGTTATGCGCACCTTCATCGGCAAGCCTTAGCATTATGTCCGAAAGCTCCGTCTCGCTTAGTTCGTTTCCCCAGCCATCATTACTGATGCGGTGATTCTGGCAAAAAACACAGTGCAGGTTGCACCAACTAAAGAAGATGGTTCCACTGCCCCGGCTACCGCTAATGGGCGGCTCTTCTCCATGATGCAATGCGGCAAGATTAATCTTTAGCCTGCTTCCGGCTCCGCAAAAGCCTGTAGTGCTGTAACGGTCTATCCCGCAATAGCGAGGGCAGATGTTACAGTTAGCAAGCTGCGGATAGTGCATACTTTGTATGTTTACTTAAGGCTAAAAGCCCCGGGCAACAGCTCAGCTATGCCGGTTTTGGTTATGGAGTGCTTATTCCCATAGATCACGGGGATATCAGGAGCAAATTCGTATATAACCTGGCGGCAGGCCCCGCAAGGCGGGAAGGTTTCGTCGGCT
>DIMZ01000127.1:5385-6925 GCA_002425825.1 Cloacimonetes bacterium UBA5553
CGTGTAGTCCTGCCTTCCCTCGCTTACTGCCTTGAATATGGCATTGCGTTCCGCGCAAATGGTTAAAGAATAGGAAGCATTTTCCACGTTGCAACCGGTAACTATGCTGCCATCTCTCAGGCGCAAAGCAGCACCTACCTTAAATCCCGAATAAGGGGCATAAGCATTGGCAGTAGCTGCTATTGCGGCATTTAGCAGTTCTTGTTCAGAGACAGTTAGCTTGTCCATTCATAGCTCCTAAAAGGTTTTAAGCAAGCAGTGCCAAGATAAGGCCACCTGCTATCACCGAGCCTATCTGACCGCCAACGTTTACGCTAACGGCAGGCATTAACAGGAAATTAAAGGGGTCTTCTTTCTGTCCCATCTGATGAATAACCCGTGCACTCATGGGAAAGGCTGATATGCCGCAAGCACCAATCATCGGGTTTATCTTCTTCTTTCTAAAAAGGTTTAGCAGCTTGGCAAAAAGCACTCCGCCGGCTGTATCGAAAATGAAGGCAATCAAGCCCAATGCCAGAATTAACAGGGTTTGGGGAACTAAAAAGGTTTCTCCCTGCATCTTTGAAGCAATAGTGATGCCCAACAGGATGGTAACCAAATTACCCAGCTCGTTTTGAGCACTTTTGCTAAGGCTGTCCAGCACGCCGGATTCACGTATCAGGTTGCCAAACATCAGGAAACCGATCAGGGCAAGAGATGCAGGAACAAAGATTCCGGCAATAATGGTGATGGCGATGGGGAAGATTATCTTTACTATCTTTGGCACATCCCCGGCATGGTAATCCATGTGGATTTGCCGCTCTTTCTGCGAGGTTAATAGCTTTATAACGGGTGGCTGGATAATTGGCACCAAAGCCATGTATGAATAAGCTGCCACCGATATTGGGCCTAAGAGGTTTGGAGCAAAGCGGTTTGCCACATAAATGGAGGTAGGCCCGTCAGCCGCGCCAATTATGCCGATGCTTGCTGCTTCTTTTATCGGGAAGCCCATTGCCGCTGCCAGGATAATGGTAACAAAGATGCCAAACTGAGCGGCAGCACCAAACAGCAACATAAAGGGGTTTTTCAGCAGGGGTGTGAAGTCTATCATTGCCCCAATGGCAATAAAGATAAGTAGCGGGAACAGCTCAGTATCTATACCGGCTCTGAAGAGAATGCTCAAAGGGCCGTGCTCGCCTATAGCTGCGGAGTATGGTATATTGGTCATAATAGTGCCAAATCCAATAGGTAACAGCAAGGTGGGCTCGTATTTATGCCTTATTGCCAGCCAGATTAAAACCAAGCCGACAACTATCATTATTACTTGCTTGAGCTGAAAACCAAGCAGTCCGGTAAAAAGTGTCTCCATTCAGGTTACTCCCTCATTATCTCTAATTTACCACTATTATCAGGTGCGTAAGATTGTCAAGAAAACAGTGATTCTTGCTTTCTACCATTGTACAATATGCTGCCAGCGTGAATTAGTGGAAGTGTGGAAGAGTGAAAGAGTGAAACACAGACTGCACATAGAGTGATGGGGTGGGGTTTTGTGCTGATTTCA
>DIMZ01000108.1 GCA_002425825.1 Cloacimonetes bacterium UBA5553
TGCCAGTATCTGGATAAGCTGGATGCCTATCTGGAGCCAATTGCCATTCGGGACAATCTGGAGGAGGCTTTTACCTCGCTGATAGGATACAGGCGTAGGGAAAAGATTCAGGATTACAATGATGAAGCGGACTTTGACCTTAATCTGATATATAAGATTGGAGATGATTCCATTGGTGGCAAGGGACGAGGCCTGGCGTTTTTAAATGTGGTATTGAACCGCTATAGCACTCTGGCAGAGAAATATCCGGCAGTTAAGATATCTGTTCCCGTAGCAGCAGTGTTGNNGTTGGCAACAGGCATTTTTGATGAATTTATAAGTTTCAATCCTCAGTTGGCAGACTTGGAAGCGATGGAGGCAATGAGCGACGAAGAGATAGACAGGATGTTTCTGGCAGCACAACTACCACAAAGGAGCATTTCCTCGCTAAGCAGTTTGCTTGCCAAGTGTAATTCACCTTTGGCGGTGAGGTCGTCATCGGTGCTGGAGGATCACGTTGCTAATCCATTTGCGGGTGTGTTTCGAACCTTTCTGCTGCCCAATAGCCATCCGGAAGCAAGAGTGCGTTTGGGGCAGCTTATTCAGGCGATAAAGCTAGTGTATTCGTCTATGTTTCTAAAGAATGCCAGAGCTTATCGCGAGTCACTAAACATCCCAGCGCGGGAAGAAAAGATGGCGGTAATAATTCAAAAAGTGGCTGGCTCACAGCATGGAGAGCTGTTTTACCCTATGTTATCGGGAGTGGCTCAGTCGTACAACTATTATCCGGCGGTTAATATGAGCCATGAAGATGGGATAGTTACGCTTTCTACCGGCTTAGGCAAAACAGCCGTGGAACGTGAGCGTACCTTTGCCTTTTGCCCCAGCTATCCCAAGCTGGACATGTTTCCCGCGGTGGATATCGTAAAGGGTGCGCAACGCCATTTCTATGCACTGGATGTGAATAACAACGACTTTTCGCTGATAGAAGGTGAAGATAGCACTTTGTCGAGGGCAAGGGTGTCGCAAAGCTTGCTGGAAAACGAGTTGCAGATGCTTAGCTCGGTGTGGGAACACGAAAACAAAGAATTCATTAGCGGTAAGTATGCCAAAGGCCCAAGAGTGATAACCTACCGTAGCATTCTGCATTACAACGAAGCACCTCTGGCGGCAATACTGAAAGACTTTATGAGCCTTGGCAGAGAGGTGCTGGGCTGTGAAGTGGAGATGGAATTTGCTTTCGATATAGACGCGCAAAACGGACAGCAGAGCTTTCACCTGTTGCAGATAAGGCCTATAACTATTAACAAGCATCTTTATAGCAGTGACCTGAAAGATTGGTTGAACAAGAAAGATGAACTGGTGCTTTTTTCCTCCTATGCGCTGGGTAGCTCTCTGGAAGATAATCTGGACACAATAGTGTATTTGCCACCAGAGAGATTTGACATAGTTAAAACAGAACTGATGGCACAGGAACTGGATGAGATAAATCAGAGCCTGAAGCCTGATAAGTACCTGCTTATCGGCCCGGGAAGATGGGGCTCGAGTGATAGATTTTTGGGCATACCAGTTGCCTGGAGCCAGATTACCAATGTGGCTACCATAGTGGAAGTATTGCTCCCCAATATGTCTATAGAAGCCAGTCAGGGCAGCCATTTCTTTCATAATCTATTTAGCATGAGCGTAGCCTATCTAACTGTAAAAGAGGAATCTGATTATGTGGCATGGGATTGGCTGAACTCATTGCCATCTGAAAGAGAGGGAACTTTCTTCGAAGTGAAAAAAACTGNNAAACTTAAAGATTTTGTTTGACGGAAAAAACGCAGCCATTATTAAGTGAACTTTGTGTGTTTAGCCCAGTGTGAGTGATATTAAGAAAGACCATAAACGTGTGTGACAAAATAACACAGGAGGTATGTGAATATGACCATGCACGAATTTCTCCACCAGGTTTCAGCCAAGAATGCTGACCAACCTGAATTCATCCAAGCGGTAACCGAAGTTATCGAAAGCATCTGGGACGTATATGAAGCCAATCCCCAGTATCGCAAAGCTAAGATTCTGGACAGAATCGTTGAACCTGAACGCACCATTATTTTCCGTGTTCCGTGGCAAACGGATTCTGGAGAAGTGGTAGTGAACCGCGGTTTCCGTGTGGAATTTAACAGCGCAATTGGCCCCTACAAAGGCGGCTTACGCTTCCATCCCAGTGTAAACTTAGGTATTTTGAAGTTCCTCGGTTTCGAACAAATCTTTAAAAACAGCCTTACCACTCTGCCTATGGGTGGCGGTAAAGGTGGATCAGACTTCAATCCTCGTGGAAGAAGCGATGATGAAGTGCAGCGTTTTTGCCATTCCTTTATGCTGGAGCTATTCCGTCATATAGGTCATAACACAGACGTTCCTGCCGGTGACATTGGTGTAGGCAAACGCGAGATTGGCTATATGTTCGGTATGTATAAGAAGATAAAGAATGAAACCACAGGCGTGCTTACCGGTAAGGGTCTGGATTGGGGCGGAAGCCTTATTCGTCCCGAAGCCACAGGCTTTGGTACCGTTTACTTCGCCGAAGAAATGCTAAAGACACGTGGTGAAGGCTTCGAAGGCAAGGAAGTATTGGTTTCGGGAAGCGGCAACGTTTCTCAGTTTGCCATTCAGAAGCTGAATGAGCTGGGCGGAAAAGTGGTAACAGCTTCCGATTCCGACGGCTTTATTTACGATCCAGACGGCATCAAAGGCGAGAAATGGGAATACCTGATGGAACTGAAGAATGTACGCAGAGGCAGAATTAGCGAATACGCCGAAGAGTTTGGCGTAAAGTATTATGCCGGCGAACGTCCATGGGGAATCCAGGGTAAGATTGCCCTGCCCTGCGCCACCCAGAATGAGATAAATGGCGAAGAAGCTAAGATACTGGTTAAGAATGGCTGCATCTGCGTTTCTGAAGGTGCAAATATGCCCACCACCTCCGAAGGTGTGGAAATCTTCCTTGAGAACAAGATTCTCTATGGCCCCGGCAAAGCAGCCAATGCCGGTGGTGTTGCCACTTCGGGATTGGAAATGACTCAGAACTCCATGCGTCTGTCCTGGGGTAGAGATGAAGTTGATGCCAGATTGCACGGTATTATGAAGGCAATTCACGAACAGTGCGTTACCTACGGCAAATCCGGGCAGTTTATAAACTACGTAAAAGGTGCCAATGTGGCTGGATTCATTAAAGTTGCAAATGCAATGATGGACCTTGGCTTAATCTAATTACAATTATGAAACCGGAAGCTAAGCAACAAACAGCTTCCGGTTTTTTATTGTCCATGGAAGATATGCTAAACATTGAAGAAAGTGTATTTGCCCTAAAAGAGCGCATCAAAGAGCTAAGCTGTCTGTACAGGATAGCCGAGCTTGCCAGTATGCCAAATCTCGACCCGGGAGAGCTGTTGCAAAGAGCAGTGGAAATGATTCCCCCTGCCATGCAATATCCTGAGGTGGCTTGTGCTCATTTGATGGTAAATGGAGTTAGTTATTATAGTCCTGGTGCCAGGCCAACCAAGAACTGCCTTACAGTAAATATCTCTACCAATTTTACCACTGTGGGTTGCTTACAGGTTTTCTATCCTGATGATGCCAGTCTGAAGTTTCTAAATGAAGAAGAGAAGCTAATCGAAACGCTTGCACAGCATATTTCGCTGATAATGGAGAGGCGTAATGCGCAGGAGTATAATGCCAAACTGCAAGAGCAGCTAAGGCATGCCGACAGGCTTGCCACCATTGGCCAGCTTTCTGCTGGCATAGCCCATGAGATAAATGAACCACTTTCTGCTATTCTAGGCTTTGCTCAGCTTATTTTAGCAGAAACAGAGCTACCGGAGGCCGCCTATGAAGACATGCAGAAGATTGTTAATGCATCTCTGCATGCCAGAGAGGTGGTGCGTAAGCTGATGTTGTTTTCACGCCAGGTACCGCCCAAAATGGCACCGCTAGACATAAACAAGCTAATAGAAGAAGGCTTTTATTTTTTAGAAAACCGCTGTGCTAAGCAGGGGGTTCAGATACTACGCGATTTGCAGCCCAATCTCCCCCCTGTAACTGCTGATGCCAGCCAAATGCATCAGGTATTGGTGAACCTGAGTGTTAATTCTATGCAAGCCATGCCCAAGGGTGGGCTAATAAATATAAAGACCCGATTGGTGGACGACAACGTGGTTATAAGTATTAGCGACACCGGGCAAGGGATGGATAGTGAGATTTTGCAAAAGATATTTATCCCCTTTTTTACTACCAAAGATATCGATCAGGGCACGGGTTTGGGTCTCTCGGTAGTGCACGGAATAATCAGTGCACACAATGCAGCTATTAAAGTAGAAAGTGAGCCTGGAAAAGGCTCTACATTCAAAATATACATGAAGGTAAGTAGCGATGAATGCTCCTGAGCACATTTTAATAGTAGAAGACAATCCTGATACTCTGAACATGCTATCCCGTAAGATTAAAGCCAAGGGATGGCAAACCTATTTGGCGGCAGACGTTCCGCAAGCATTAAATCTGCTGGAAAACATCGCCATTGATCTGGTGTTAACGGATTATAAAATGCCTAAGATTACCGGATTAGACCTGATAAAGCACCTGCAAAGCCATTATCGCAACATACCTGTTATTATGATTACCGGATCTCCCAGCATTGAGGGAGCCGTTGAAGCAGTTAAGGTAGGCGCAGAAGAATACCTTAGCAAGCCATTTACCGATGATGAGCTTTTTAACGCCATNNATGCCATTCGCAAGGTAAGGCAACGAAAAAGCAAGTCCGAAACCCTGGCGAGCAATCCATTTGGACTAATAGGCAATTCGGAACAGATGCAAGAGCTGTATAGAAAGATTCAGAAATCTACTACCAATAATGCCACGGTGCTTATTCAAGGTGAAAGCGGAACCGGTAAAGAACTGGTTGCTCGTGCTATTCACTACCATTCGCATCACAGCAAAGCCCCTTTTGTGCCTGTTAACTGCGGGGCAATTCCCGACAGCCTTCTGGAAGCAGAGCTTTTTGGATATCTAAAGGGATCATTTACTGGAGCGAATGAAACCCGAGCCGGGTATTTCCTNNTCGCTTTCTATGCAGGTAAAGCTACTTCGTGTGCTTCAGGATAAGCAGGTAAGCATGATTGGCTCAAAAACACCGCGAAAGGTTAATGTGCGCATTATTGCCGCTACGAATAAAGACCTACCTTTGTTGGTAAAGCAAGGCGGCTTTAGGGAAGACCTGTATTTTAGATTAAATGTGCTTCCAATCTGCATCCCTCCGCTAAGGGAGCACCCGGAAGACATCGAGCCATTAACTCACCATTTCCTAAAGAAATATGCCACAGAAAACTCACTGCCAATACCCAGTATCAGCGATGAAGTGCTAAACGCCCTAAAGACTTATAGCTGGCCGGGCAATGTGCGTGAACTGGAGAACCTGATTTACCGCATGGTTATTATGTGTGAAGGGCAAAGCATTTGCACACCAGATCTACCCACATACATGAAGTTTACCATCTATCAACCCCAAAATCTTAGCCGGACTCTGCAAGAGGTGGAGCGAGAATATATAAAAGCCGTGCTTGTCTCTGTTGGTGATAACAAAACCCTTGCGGCGAACATATTAGGTATCGACAGAAAAACCCTGTATAATAAACTAAGGGACATCAGCGAATAGGGAGGATGAGATGTTACTAAGCNNAGCCTTGTAGAGCAAAACAGAAGCTACAGACGCTTTCATCAACAGAAAAGGATTTCTGAAGCAGAACTAGAAGAACTGATTGGCCTAGCCAGACTAAGCCCCAGTGCTGCGAATCTGCAAAACATTCGCTATTATCTGGTAACAGATGCTGATGACTGTGAAAATGTGTTTTCACATCTTAAATGGGCAAACTACTTAAGGTATTGGGATGGTCCGGAACAGGGTGAGCGACCCGCTGCATACATAATAATGCTTACTCCCATGGCTACTACACGATTTCACCATATAGACACAGGCATTGCAGCGCAAACCATCCTTTTGGGTGCCACAGAAAAGGGGATGGGCGGCTGCATGATTGCCTCTGCAGATAAAGCTGCTATCTCAAAGCTCTTACACTTGCCTGAGGCTATGGAGATAAACCTGGTAATTGCCCTTGGCTATCCGGCAGAAAAAGTGGTAATAGACGAGATTGATGATCCTGATGATGTGGAGTACTGGCGCGATGATGACGGCATTCACCATGTGCCTAAACGCAGATTGCAAGAGCTAATATTGAACTAAATCTCCTCGTCTATACTTTTCCCAGCGCTTATATGCTCAAATATCAGCAGGCAACCCGCTATCAATAGCGGTAACATAAATAGCACATAAACCCACCAGTTACCCGATGAGCGGATTACGTAGGCAAAACCCAACATCATCAGCAAACTAAATATTCCGCTTACTACCGGCTGACTGAGGCTAATCCACAATAATATCAGAATGAAGATAAGTGGAATATTGTGAATTAGAAAACCCAGTAGCATTACTCCAATAGGTGCCTTTGAACCGAATACATCGAAGGAAAAAAGCATGGTAAACAAACCCAGCAGCATTAATATACCACGGGGTATCCAAAACATTATGCTTCGTTTCATACCATATCTCCCATGTTCTTGTATGTTGCTTACAATATAATCGTGATTTTGGCAATTACTAATGGAATTGATGCTATAGTAGTGATGCATTACATAGATACATATATCATGCCTTTTCATGAACTTCCTTACTGCTTCCTTGCTCCAATTGCTTATGAAATACGCATGAATTAC
>DIMZ01000244.1:0-755 GCA_002425825.1 Cloacimonetes bacterium UBA5553
CACCCAGTAAGAAGGCAATCTTCTGCACGGTGGTAAGGTTCTTGCGCATCACCTCTCCTGCCTTCGCTATAATCTGCTCACGCTGTATCACCGGCTCGGTGATGTCCTGCAATATACCGCCAAGCACCATGTGCTTTTGAATGGAGAATAGGGTAAGCCTGATAATCTTATTATTCTGGCGGATATCTTGCACCTGCACATCAGTTCCTTCTTTTATAGCTTTGTCAAAGAGGTCATGAAACGGCACCAAGCGTTCCAGATATGCGCCTTCCAGATCGGGGTCTGCTTCGGAGATTAGGGCAGCATCTCCGCCTATTATCTTCACGAACGGGGTGTTGGACTCTATTATCTTTAGGTTTTCATCTACAATCACCACACCCGATGGCATAGCTTTTATAAGGGCTGAAGCCTTATTTTGGGCAAGCTTTCTAAGGTAAGAAACACACATGGCAGGCTCAGCTTTTTCTTCTATTAAAGCAGCTGCGAATTCCTTGCAGGTGTTATAACCACAGCCACCACAATTTAGTTCTTCCTCTCCTCGCTTTTTGCCGATGCGTAACAGTGCCTCGGCAATGGCAGCTTTGCTGTAAGCCGTTTTCTTAATCTCGCGGCTAACAAACTCAGTGGTAATATTCAATCCATCAAGTGTTGGCTTTGCTGCAGAAAATGCTGTGTTGGTCTGAACCTGATAACGCTTTCCTGCTGTAGCACCTCTGCGGGTTACTCCAGGGCCGTTTATGCATCCACCAATACAG
>DIMZ01000244.1:777-6225 GCA_002425825.1 Cloacimonetes bacterium UBA5553
GAGGGCTTCTATGAATACCGGTTGCTTGAAGCTAATGGTGTCCAGTTCGTCAAATGCCTGCACCAGTTCCTGAATGCCGGAAAAGCTCATATACAGCACATCCGTTTCCGGCTGGCAATGCTTTATCCCGTCTATCATCCCGCCATCTATTGGATATAGCCCGCCTTCATGCGCCTTTTCGGGGATGAAGCTTTCACCTTGAGGCAGTTCTGCCCATGGTACGTTGGCGATATTGAACCATCTTCTGAGGTCAGCAAAGGTTAGAGCTACATCAAAGCTATCCACTGCTTCATTCTTTTTGGCGACGCATGGCCCAACGAATACCACTCCTATTTCTTCACCATAATGCTGCTTNNCTTTAGCAGCTTGGTATGTGCCTGCAAAGGCGAGACTACCGGCGTGATAAATGGAACCAGCCTAGGATAGTATTGCTGAACTAAATGGACTACACTCGGGCATGCTGATGAGATAAGAATCTGCTGCTTATTACCAGCAAGCAAATCGGCGCAGGCAGCCGAAACCACCTGCGCTCCTAATGCTGTTTCCGATACACCTGAAAAGCCCAGGCTCTTTATGGCTGCTATCAGTTTGCTTTGGTCTATGCCTGTGAACTCTGTTCTAAAGGTAGGGGCAAGAGACACATACACCTTTTGCTTTTCTTTTAGCAGTCCGATGGCTTCTCTAAGGTCATCGCGTATCTTCTTAGCTCCTACAGGGCAAACCTCTGTACAGCGACCGCATAAGATGCAAGCTTCGGGCATCACCTGTGCGCTTCCATCCACCACGCGAATCGCCTTTACCGGACACTCACGCACGCATTTATAGCAATCCTGACACTCGGTTTTCTCGGTGTAAATCGGTTTTAGCTTATTCATATCTGCATCAATTCTTTATCCAATATGGATATTAGTTCTTCGCAATTCACTTCATGATAGGCTGTGCCATTTACGGTTATGTTTGGCCCACGAGAACACTCGCCCATACATAAGGAACCTTCTATGTGCACACTATCGCTTAAACCCTTGTTACGCAGGTAATCTTCTATTATCCTAAGGTTTTCTCTGTTTTCGCGGGCGAAGCATGAACTGCCCATGCAAATGTGGATGCTTTTCATTGATCCCTCTTGTCTGCCTGTTCAGCTATTAGCTCCTTTATCTCGTTCAGTTTGGCATGGTGGATAATCCTGTCACCTACGCATACAGTTGGGCCTAAATCACACTTTTCTGAACAGAAGGTGGCAGCAATATCAAAGTGCTTGCCCCAGGCGTTTTCTTCCACCATTTGCAGCGTCTTTGCCAGAATGTCTTGCGAGCCTCTAAGGTAACAGGAAGTTCCTACGCAAACTCTAATTTTGCACCTGTCTTCGCTTCCCGTTCCCGAGAAATTCAGCTCATCATCATCTATACGCTTACGATGCTTATAGGCAGTATGCAGCAGGTCATGAGCCTTATGGCTGTTAGGCGCGGTTAGCAGCTCATCATAAAGCTCGTTTATAAAGGGATTGTCCTGCGCTCTGTGCATGGGCATTATTTTGTCGGCATGATACAAGGAAGTGGTACGGCTATTGCGCTGCTTTTCGCTGCATACAATAGGCTGACCTGCACCGCCTGTGCATCCGCCCGGGCATGCCATCACTTCCACGATGTCATACTCAGCTTCTCCTGCTAAAATCTTGTCACAAAGCTCCTGAGCGTTTTTGAGGCCATGCACCACAGCCATCTTCAGGCTACCATCCGCAAGCTCTGCCTCACGCAGTCCCGATGTTCCACGCACTTCTTGCAACACGATGCTTTCCGGCACGGGAATGTTGAATTTGTCGGCAGCATAGCGTAATACCGCTTCGCTAACTCCACCGCTGTTACCAAAGATTACTCCGGCACCTGTGGCGAAGCCCATTGGTAAATCCATAGATTCCGGCTCTAAGTCTGCCAGTTCGATGCCTGCTTCTTTTATCATTCTGCCAAGCTCTTGCGTGGTTAATACCACATCCACTTCTGCAATGCCATCTTTTGTGAATTCAGGACGCTTGCATTCATACTTCTTGGCGGTGCAAGGCATTATAGACACCACACAGATATCTTCCTTTGCCACACCAAGCTGCTCGGGTAAGCGTTCCTTGGCTATGGAACCAAACATCTGTTGGGGAGACTTACAGCTCGACAGGTTACCCAGTAATCTCGGATAACTCTGCTCTGCATACTTCACCCAAGCCGGACAGCAGGAGGTAAAGATCGGCAGCTTTTCGCCTTTTGCCTTGCGCGATACGAGTTCATTGGCTTCCTCAACCACTGTTAAGTCTGCCGAAAAGGCTGTGTCGAACACCTTGTCAAAGCCAAGAATGCGCATGGCGGCAATCATCTTACCTGTGGTTATGTCGCTGGCAGGCAACCCAAACATCTCACCCAGGGCAACCCTTACGGCTGGTGCAATCTGTGCCACTACTGTCTTTGCTGGATTGTGAATAGCTTCCCAAGCTTCCTTTATATGGCTGCGAACCACTATGGCACCCGTGGGACATACCGCTGCACACTGTCCACAGTTTACGCAATCCACCTGCGCCAGGCTCTTACCATACGCCGCAGCCACATTCACATTTTGACCTCTGGCGGCGAAATCTATTGCGCCTATGCCCTGAATCTCGTGGCAAAAGCGCACACAATCACCGCAAAGCACGCACTTATTGGGGTCTCTAACCAGGCTTTCGCAGCCCAAATCCATCGGCTTTCTTTCCCTTGTTTTGCGGAAACGAACCTTGTCTATGCTAAGTTTATTAGATATATCTCTCAGCTTACAATCACCTGCTCTACTGCATTTGGGGCATTCCTGGTCGTGATTAGCCAACAGCATTTCCACTATTGTCTTTCTAAGCTTCAGTATCTGATCGGTGTGGGTCTTTATCTTCATGCCTTCAAAGGGCTCTGTGGAGCATGATGTTACCAGTCCTCTTCCTTCCACCTCCACCATGCATAAGCGGCAAGCTCCATATAAGCTTAAAGAGCTGTGATAGCAGAATGTAGGTATCTCGATGTGAGCTTTTTTGGCAAGGGACAGGATGTTTTTCTCACCTTCCCACAGTACAGGTCGATTGTTTATATATACATACTTTTCCATTTCTTCTCCTATTTTCTTAGCTTATTGCTTTAAACTTGCAGGTGCTTACGCAGGCACCGCATTTGATGCACAGATTAGGGTCTATTGCGTGTGCTTTCTTAACTTCACCGCTTATCGCACCAACCGGGCATACCCGCTTACAGAGGGTGCAACCACGGCACATGTCGGAATCAATTGAGATGGCAGACAGTGCCTTACAGGTTTTTGTGGGGCAGTACTTTGCCTTCACATGCGCCTGATACTCTTCTGGGAAGTATCTAAGGGTGGACAGCACAGGATTTGGGGCACTCTTGCCCAAGCCGCATAACGAGGTTAGCTTCACTGCTTCACCTGCTTCTTTTAGTAGCTCAATGGTCTCTTCGGTAGCTTCACCGCTTACGATATCCTCAAGCATCTCCAGCATTTGACGTGTTCCTTCCCGGCATGGAACGCACTTACCGCAAGACTCATGCTGCGTAAAGGTCATGAAGTATCTGGCGGTTTCCACCATACAAGTGCTGTTATTCATCACCACCATACCTCCAGAGCCAACCATTGCGCCTATGGAACCCAGTGAGTCAAAGTCTAAGGGGAAATCCAGATGTTCCTTGGTTAAGCAGCCTCCGCTTGGCCCACCTATCTGAACAGCCTTGAAGGCATCGTTGTTTATGTTGCCGTCTTTATCCAGCACACCTCCGCCAATCTCGAACACAATCTCACGGATGGTGGTGCCAAATGGCACTTCGATAAGTCCCGTATTCACCACATGCCCCGTTAAGGCAAATGTTTTGGTTCCCGGAGACTTGTCTGTACCCAGCTTTCTAAAGGTCTGAACTCCCTGTTGCAGCACCACTGGAACCAGCGCAAGAGTTTCTACATTGTTTATCACGGTTGGCTTCCCAAACAGACCTTTCTGTGCTGGGAATGGCGGCTTGGGATTTGGCATGCCGCGTTTACCTTCTATGGATGCCAGCAAAGCAGTTTCTTCGCCGCACACAAAGGCCCCTGCACCTTCCATCACTTGGATATTAAAGCTTTTACCCGTGCCGAATACATCGTTCCCTAGCACTCCGTAGCTTTGTGCCACTTCTATTGCTTTGCGAATCCGGGCACACGCCAGAGGGTATTCCATGCGCACATACACATAGCCTTCATCGGCTCCGATTGCCTTTGCGGCAATCATCATGCCTTCTATAACGCTGTGCGGATTACCTTCAAGTATCGACCTATCCATAAACGCACCAGGATCACCTTCGTCGCCATTGCACACCACATACTTTTTGTCATTGTCTTCTTTGCGGGCAAAGTCCCACTTCAGTCCTGTGGAAAAGCCCCCTCCCCCACGTCCACGTAAGCCGCTATCCATAAACAACTTGCACAGTTCTTCCGCGCTATAGTTTTGATACGCGTCACGGGCAGCGAAGTAACCCCCATGTGCAATGAATTCACTAATGTTCTCAGGGTCTATTATACCACAATATTTAAGCCCCGTTCTGTGCTGCTTGGTATAAAATGGAATCTCCCCTATCCCTTTATAGGCTTCACCGGTAACTGGGTCATGATACAGCAACCTCTCTATCACTTCGTTATTTACAATCGATTTCTCTACAATCTCTTCTGCGTCTTCCGGTTTCACATGACCATACATAATGTTGACGGGCTCTATTGTAACCAATGGCCCAACCTGGCAAAAACCCTGACAGCCACTGCCTACCATATACACATCATGATGTTTGTGTTCGGATGTGTCGTCCGACTTCAGCGATACCGTAATCTCCAATCCTTTCAGAGCCACGGCATTCCTTAGGGCTTCAAAAACCTTCATGGAACCATTGGCAATACAGCCGGTTCCGGCACACACCACCACCCGCTTTTGGCAGAGTTCGCTGGCGGCATTATAGCTATCACGAATTTCTTCTAACTTACGCATTTTCTTTCTCCTCAGCCTCAATCTTTTCGATTAGTTGCAATGCCTGTTGGGGTGTAACCTGACCATATACTTCATCGTCAACCACCAGCACCGGTGCCAATCCGCATGCCCCAAGGCAGGATACTGTCTCAAAGGTGTACATCATATCATCAGTAGTAATCTTTTTCGCGCTTAGCTGCAGTCGTTCCCGAATTGCCTCAATAATCGGCAGAGAACCGCGCACATGGCAGGCTGTGCCATCGCACATCTTCAGGATATGCTTGCCCTTGGGTTCCAGAGAGAAATGGCTATAAAAGGTGGCAACTCCATAAAGCCTTGCCGGTGAAACGCCTAATGACGTGGCAATAAAGGTTAACACCTCTTGCGGAAGGTAGCGATATTCTTCCTGAACTGCTTGCAAGATGGGAATAATCTTTGTCTCACTCCTA
>DIMZ01000244.1:6232-6388 GCA_002425825.1 Cloacimonetes bacterium UBA5553
TCGAAGCGTTCCAGAATGTCGATAACCTTGTTAAAGCTGTGTGCGGCAGAGTATTCTGTACTCATGGTTTCTCCTATATTATCTTTAATTTTTGATAAGCGTACTTGTGGATAGTTCTGATTTTTCATATTTTTCGGGTGCGGCTAATAAGCTTCT
>DIMZ01000094.1 GCA_002425825.1 Cloacimonetes bacterium UBA5553
ATTCTGCCCATTGCCCAGGAAATTGTGCGTGAAGCTCACTACTCTGTTGGCAGACCCGATACTTTCGATAAGAATAGCGTGTTCTATTTAACCAATGCGCAGTTTGCCTACGTGGCAGGTGTGAATGGTATCATGATTCGCGAGCGTATGGCAACCAACTTCTTTATGGGCTATTTCGCTGCCGAAGCATTGCTGATGACCGAAACAGGTAATGCCGTTGGTGCCGTGCAGATTGCCGGAACCGATGCCGCTACACAGGTGCCGTTCTTTATCACCACTTGTGACTATACCCTAATCGGCGAAGAGCTTTATGCCGCTTCTGCCTATTTGAATCGAGAACCTATGCTGTTGGGAACCTTAAAAGCTCAGGACTATTTCAAGTTCTTTATTGTAACNNAATGGTTTTGGGAGCTGTGCTTTCCACATTCCAGATAACCGGATTAAACGACTTATTACCGCTTAAATAAACGAGGCTTAAATGAAAAAGACAGTACCATTATTAATCGTGATACTTGGCGGCTTGATCTTTGTGGCATACGCTTTCTCGCCCCACAAGTTTCTTCAAGACGACTTTTACAACAAGTTCTATGTGCCATGGAGCTATGCTTCAGCACCCTTTGGCGCATTGCTAGGCATAATTAGCTTATCTATGATGCACAGTAGTAAAATTAAGCGGCGTGCACCCAAATGGCAATTCAGCTATTTCTTCTTCATCGGTTTCATCGCTACAGCATTGGCCGGCCTTATTGGCGGCATGCAGAAAGGCGGCTTGCTGATGTGGATGTTCGAAAACATGCAAATGCCCATGAGTGCAACCATGTTCTCGCTGTTGGCTTTCTATATGGCCTCTGCAGCCTATAAAGCCTTCCGTGCACGTTCATTGGAAGCCACAGTGCTCTTGGCAGCAGCTATCTTTGTTATGCTGGCTCAAGTGCCCTTGGGAGTAAAGATATCCCGCCACTTACCCACCATATCTCAGTGGATATTAGACGTGCCAAACTTAGCCTCAAAGCGCGGTATTGCTCTGGGCGTAGGCCTCGGCTCTGTTGCCACATCATTAAAGATATTACTTGGTATCGAACGCTCCTACCTTGGTGGCGGAGATTGATAAGGAGATGAAGATGAACTTTTTTGAACGCATTCAAAAGCTCGATCGCCGCTATATATACATAGTTGTTGCCCTTGCTATCATCATCCCCTTGATGATTCCTTATAACTCCGATAACGTTACTTCCCCGCCAACTGAGAATCTGTATCAGATGATAGACTCCTTTGCCGGACGTGAAGACCGTGCCATTCTGCTAAGCTTCATACATGATGCCTCTACCATGCCGGAGCTTTACCCCATGGAAGTGGCAATCCTCAGGCATTGCTTCGAGCGCAATATTAAGGTCTTTGCCTTAACCTGGTCGGCTACTGCAGCTCCCATTATCGACTTTGCTATTAACAACGTTAAAGAAGAGTATCCCGATATAAAGAGCGGTGTGGATTATTGTAACTTTGGTTATAAGCCCCAGCCTCTTGCAATGNNNTGCCACCACCATAAGCACCGATGCAGAAGGCAGAAAGCTGGAAAGCTTGCCGATTATGAATGGGATTAATAACTATAACGAAATGAATCTGGTTATCGAATTCTCCGGCAGTGCTGCCGGTGGTGCGTGGTTCACCTATGCCCGTCCCAAGTTCGGTTTGAATGTGGCTGTTGGTGTAACCGCAGTTATGGCAGCCGATATGTATCCTTTCCTGCAATCTGGTCAGTTAATTGGTATGCTTGCCGGACTGAAAGGTGCAGCCGAGTATGAAAAGATGGTGGACGTTTTTGCCGCCTACCGTGAACCGGGACGTGACTATAGCATTAAGATAGACGAAGATGGAAACAAGCTGCTTCCGGGACGCCCCTTTGGTCGCGAAATCTTGAATGATGAAAGCATCCAGAAGCTGATAAAGATTACCAATCAAACCAAGGCGGAATTTACCAAAGAGGAATATGCGGCATTCATTGCCAAATACCCGAATCAAGCTGCCATCTTTAACAATCTTAAAACCGAAGAAGATAACAATGTGATCGTGGATGTAACCCAGATTACCCCCGAACTGCGTGACCAATTGGGTGAGATTGCCTTTGCCGACATCAACCGCATGACCAGAAACACCATTTATAAATTCAAGGTTGCCCGCATCGGTATGAATGCCCAGTCCGTTGCCCACATCATGATAATTGTATTTATCATCCTGGGTAATATTGGTTACTTCATCCAAAAAGCCAAAGCGGCAAAGAACTAAGGGGAGGAAACAATGTCTTTTGAATTATTTAGTAATCTGGTGGGTGCTTTCTTCACCCTGTGTATCTTCTCCTTCCTATACAAGGACAATCCTTTCTATCAGATGTCCGAGCAATTACTGGTTGGTATATCTCTGGGCTATGGCTTGGTGTTCACCTACGAACGCATCTTCATTCCCTTCGTATGGCAACCCATAGTCTTTAAGCACAACTTCATATTAATTATCCCCACCATCCTTGGAGCACTTTACCTGTTCCGTTTTTCCCGCAAGCTTGGTTGGCTATCCCGTTATCCCATTGCATTTTCCATGATGTCTGTGGGTATGGGTGTGCCGCTGGGTATCCATGCTTCCATCCTGGTGCAAATGCGTCAGGGCATGGTTCCGCTGGAAACCGTTAATCTGTTCCTTATCTTTATCGGCACCATTGCCGTGCTGCTTTACTTCTTCTTCTCGAAGGCACACAGCGGTACATACGGTAAGTTTGTGAATGTCGGTAAGTGGTACATGATGATTGGTTTCGGTGCATCATTCGGTATGACCGTAATGGCTCGTATATCGTTGCTTATCGGACGTATCCAATTCCTGGTGAACGACGTTCTCGGTCTGCTGAAATAAGGCAAATATTTGTAACCGGCTTGGCGGGACATAGCTCCTGCCAAGTTCGGTATTTTAAAAAGGATATCGGATATGAAGAAAGCTTTGCTTGCACTCGGCTACGTCCTGCTGTTCTTATTCCTGCTCAGCTCGTGCGACCGATCCAAACTCGACTTATCACAAGGGAAAATCAGCACTTTTAGCGCAGAAGATATGCCCTATGACGATGGCGCTGGTGTGGTGCTAAAATGGAAACCTCTGCACAAAAGTAACCGTGTTATTCAATACAACATATACAGAGGCGTGTCGCCCGACAGCCTTTTCCATGTTGGCACAATTGATGTTGACCCCAAAATGGGCGTACTTGCCCCAGAGCTATTCTACTATGACCGTGGCGACAATCCACTTATAGAATTTGAAAGCTCACCAAACTTTATAAAGAAAGAGAAGCAACAGGAAGCAAATAGCCCGCTATATGCCCGTGTGCCTCAAGACCCCAAATTGCTAGCCTCATTCATCGGTAGATACAACATATTTGGTGGAATAAAGAACGACAAGCTTTACAAGAAAGCCAAGCCCATATTAGATGGTGATAACATACTTACTGCTATCAAGATGTACCAATTCGAATACATCTTTGCCACTCCTATGCCTGGTCAGGAGTATTACTACACAGTTTTGGGCGTAAATGAACGCGGAAAGCTGCTACCCGCAGCCGAGATTGCCAAGGTTATCCCACAGGATGACGTTCCTCAGGATAATGCAGTGTTATTCAGCACCTATGTAACCGATACCAAGGTGCTAAACTACGAGTGGGTGCCATCTGTATCCAGCCAGGACATAGCCGTTTGGGAAGGCTGGCTAATGCCCAAAGCTATGCTTGATGCTGCCAACCAAACCCTTCCTGCCAATTGGCAAGCCTCTGCTATGCAGCTTTTTCAGGTTCCCAACTACTACGGCACAGGCACCATGTATCATCAGTTCGATTCCCAGGCAGAAGGCGTGGCTTTACCCGCAAATATGGACAGCTATGTGCCCGTGCTTGCCTATGGGGACTATAGCGGGCAGTATGCTGCCGTAAAAGCTAAGAACTTCCGCTTGATAGAAGCATCAGCCCTGCCCAAGATGCCTGCCTTTGCCGTAGAAGACAAGAAGAACGATAAGGGCGACAATTTAATCGTATCCATAGGCAAACCTGCTGCATTTATGGTTAGTGCCAGCTTCACAAACCACGCTAAGAAAGCAATTAAGTTTAACTACGAGCTTGCCGAAAATGAGAACTATAAAACCGATAAGCTGAAGTTCAGCCTCTTCACCCCTGATGGCAAGCTAATAAATAGCAAAGAAGAGTTTTACATAGACAAAAACATCATTGTTAAGCTCCCCAAAGAACATCAGGGCATTCAGAACCTGAAGCTTAAGATAGAATCAAAGATAAGCNNTATTTTTACCGAACAAATAGTCAGCTATGATCCCGTAAACAAGCTGTTTAAGGGCGAAGGCCTGTATCTTGACGGTGAAAAGGTAAGCAAACAGTATTTTGACATCCTCACCAAAGGCAAGCTTGACCCCGCCTTCGTTTTTGGCAATAGAACCAACGCTATAACCAGAGCTTATGATCACAACATTCCTTACGAAGACGTGCTTTTCCAAACCATCACCGGCTATCATGCCCCCAGTAAGCAATTGCTTCTTGAACCTCAGTTTATGGTGGATGCGGATAATGATAATGGCCTTAGCTTTGTAATGCCCCTGTTCCGCGATAAGTTTGCCAAAGATATGGCAGACAGCAAGAAGAACATCGATGAGCTGAAAGCTGCTATTAGTGCTTATCCTCAGGGCAACGCACCTGATTCCCTTACATCAGAGCTTGAGTATGCAGAGGCTAATTACAATTTTATCGTTAATCACCCTGCATATCAGCAAGCCGAAAAAGCTAAGAATAGCAGGAAATGGTTCAAAACCCTTAACAGCGAACGTCAAAAGAATAAACGCACCTATGCTTATAAGCTGCTTAAAACAGATGGTAACGGTGCCTTTGTGATTAGTGATGAGTATGTGGACGGTAAAAATAAGGCATGGTTCTTCCCCAAAAGTGAGATATTCGACGATACCAAGCTGATAACCTTCTTTGCCACTATGCTTTTCTGTATCCTGCTAGTTTATGCCATATATCACACTCGCCGCCGTGAGGTTTACATACGACCGATTGCTGGCCTGCATGAGATAGACAACGCCATAGGCAGGGCTACCGAAATGGGACGTCCCATCATGTTCGTTCCAGGCTGGGGAACTCTTGGCGATGTATGCACAATAGCCTCAATGATGATCCTTAGTCAGATAGCCAAGAAAGCTGCCGAATTTGACATCCGCATGATTTCTCCCCATTGCGACTATCTGGTATTACCCATGGCGCAAGAGATTGTTCAGAGCGCATTCAGCGAAGTCGGCAGAAGTGATGCATTTAATCAGAATGACATCTTCTTCGTGTCCAACGACCAGTTCCCCTTCTGTGCGGGCGTTAATGGTATAACCGTGCGTGAAAGAGTGGCAACCGTGTTTTATATGGGCTACTTCAATGCTGAAGCTCTGCTGCTTACCGAAACAGGTAACCAGGCAGGCTCCATCCAGATTGCCGCAACTGATGCCATCACTCAGATACCATTCTTCATCACCACTTGCGACTATACGCTGATTGGTGAAGAATTCTATGCTGCTTCGGCATATCTCTCCCGCAATCCAGAATTGGTTAGCATGCTAAAGGCGCAGGATTATTTCAAACTGGTAATGGTAGTACTAATGGTAGTGGGAACCATTCTATCCACATTCAAAGTAACATCATTCATTGGCATATTCCCCGTAGAATAAGGCGTAATTATGGTTAAGATACCCACCAGTACACTAAAAAGATTGCCCCAATATCTGGAGGTGCTGAGGCAGTTGAAGCGCGCAGGACTAAAAGAAGTGTCCACTACCAAGATATCTGTGTTCGCCGATGTTCATCAGACCTTGGTGCGCAAAGATATTGCCTATACCAATGTAACTAGCAGCCCCAAAAGCGGCTACAATGTAGATCAGCTTTACAAGGCGATAGAAGCATTGCTAAACTGGAACGA
>DIMZ01000076.1:0-3334 GCA_002425825.1 Cloacimonetes bacterium UBA5553
TGCCGAATTTATTCGGCAAGACAAAGCTGATGCCAACTGAAGTCGGCATGTCCAACCGAATAAATTCGGTGTTCCACAAATCTTAGAATTGGAGTTGCTATGCAATATAAACTACACTATCGACGTAAACTTCCACATTATCAGCCCAAGCAGGGTGTGTTCTTTGTCACTTTCAGATTGGCGTTTGCCATTCCACCGAAGTACCTGAATGCATTGAACGACTTCAGGGCGAAGCTGAATGATGAAGCAGAACCTTCCGAAAGCGAAAACAAGGTACTGATTAAGAAGAAACTTATTGCCTTCATGGACGAAACCTACAATGACTGCCACAGCGAGCTTTCTTTAACTGCTGATCCTCGGATTGCAAACATGATTGCCGATAAGATAAAATCACTGAGTGGCACAATGTATAGTCTTTATGCCTATACAATTATGCCCAATCATGTGCATCTAGTGATTAAACCTAATAGTGATGGTGATAATGCGGTTAGTCTTGCAGATGTTTTGAAGCGAATCAAAGGAGCTACTGCAAGAAGCATTAATCTTATGCTAAACAGGACAGGAAGTGTTTGGTATCATGAATATTATGATTATTGGGTTCGAAGCCAGGAAGAACTTTTCCGCATAATCGATTATGTTAGGCAAAATCCAGTGAAGGCGAAGCTGGTGGAGAAACCTAAGGACTGGGAGTTTACTTTTGTTAGTCCGGACTTGTTATCGGAAGAATAGGTTGCTTTGGAACACTGGCTTTCAGGAAGCTAGCACTTGCTGTGGAACACCGGCCTTCAGCCGGTTGGCACTGCCGAATTTATTCGGCAAGACTAAGCTGATGCCAACTAAAGTCGGCATGTCCAACCGAATGAATTCGGTGTTCCAGGGTAAAAAGAAATTGACAGAATACCCCATCTGAATAGTAATGCTCTCAAAATGAAGCCGCATGCTTCTGCCTTACTGCCAGATGTGCTCGTAAGGCTATGAAACATAGATAATAAAGACGAAATCTTTACTGTGAAGCAGGCGGAGTTCTTAAGCACTTAAGAATGCCGCCTCTTTCATTTCCGGTAAGAAGGAGGTTCTTATAATCCGGATCAAGAAAGGAAAGGCCAGAACCAAGGAAGTTGTTCCAAAAGAAAGGATCAACAACCAGATATTGGCGGATAAAGTCCGCTTGATTGGTGCCGATGGCAAACAAATTGGCGTTGTATCGCTACGTGAAGCTCTACGCAGAGCAGAGGAAGCAGACTTGGATTTGGNNTGGAAATATCCCCCAATATCGACCCGCCAGTATGCCGTATTCTGGACTTTAGCAAGTACTATTTCGAGAAAGAAAAAAAGGCCAAAGAAGCTCGTAAGAAACAGCATGAAGTTGAAGTGAAAGAAATCAAGTTCGGGCCAAATACCGAAGAACACGATTTTAACCTCAAGAAAAACAACGCCATCAAGTTTCTGAAGCAACATAACAAGGTGAAGTTCACCATTAGGTTCAGAGGCCGTCAGATGGCACACAAAGAGCTTGGTTACCGTGTTTTGGACAAGCTGAAAGCAGAACTGGCTCACATTGTGGATATCGACAGCGAACCAGTATCCGATAGGAACCTGTTGTCGATGGTTGTATCTCCCAAAAAGGACATAGACCGCATTTTGGGTAAAGATGCAAAAGCAGCAGAACCAGTAGCCGATGCTGCTATTGCCACTGCCGTGGAAGTAGCTGAAGAAAAGGTGCCAGAGCCCCAAACCGAGAGCTGATAAAGTGCCAAGGGCACATGAATATATTGTCCATCAGCATTATTGCTGAGATAAAGAAAGTATAAACCTAAGGAGATAAAAATGCCTAAGATCAAGACAAACAGATCTGCCGCCAAACGATTCAAGGTTACCGGATCGGGTAAGGTAGTGCGTCATCATGCCAAAAGCGCACACATCAAAACCAAGAAATCACCCAAGCTAAAACGTAACCTACGCACCAGTGCCATCGTTCGCAAATGCGACGAGGGAAGAGTATACCGGATGCTGGGAATCTAAAGAGGAGATTGAAAAATGCCAAGAACTACTAATAACGTCGCTGCCCATCGTAGAAGAAAAAAATATATGCTTAGAGCCCGCGGCTTCTTTGGCTGCCGTGGAACCACTTACCGCGTAGCCAGACAGACAGTCGAACGCGCAATGGCCTTTTCCTTTGCTCACCGTAAGCTTAAAAAACGCCAGTTTAGAAGCTTGTGGATTACCCGTATTAATGCTGCTTGCCGTCTGAATGACATGAGCTACAGCAAGTTTATAAACGGGCTAAACAAAGCCAATATAGACATCAATCGCAAAACCCTGGCTCACCTTGCCTGGCACGATGCACCTGCTTTTGCCAAGCTGGTTGAGATTGCCAAAGGCCTATAAATTTTACTGATTGACGGTGGATAGACCTTAATATCACAAAGCTTTATCCACCTCAGACATCCCTGCCTTGTATTAGTGTGGGCACGCTGAGTGCGTAACAGGCAGCTTTGCCTGACAAAGATATATCTATAGCAGACCAGATAAGGAAAGTGCATTGCGAGAGCAACTAAACGAACTCGTTCAACAAGCTGAAAAAGACATTCAGGCTTGCAGCAACCAGAACGATGTGA
This sequence comes from Cloacimonetes bacterium UBA5553, assembly GCA_002425825.1. Taxonomy (GTDB): domain Bacteria; phylum Cloacimonadota; class Cloacimonadia; order Cloacimonadales; family Cloacimonadaceae; genus Cloacimonas. Next base: position 2,619 of record DIMZ01000076.1, read on the forward strand.
TGAACGTTAAAGCTCAGTACTTAGGCAAAAAAAGTCTGTTAAACGGACTGTTTGCCCGCTTACGAGAGCTTCCCCAGGAAGAACGTCCGGCATTCGGAAACCTGATAAACGAAAGCCGTACTAAGATAGAAAACCTTATTGATGCTCAGGCTAAAAAGGTTAAAGAAGCCGCATGGAATAGCAAAGCAGCAGGATCAAACACCGATCTGTCTATGCCTTCAATCTTCAGCTCCAAAGGGGGTTATCACCCCTTAAGCATTATCCGTAAAGAGATTGATGACGTTTTCATCAGCATGGGTTATGAGATTGCCGAAGGACCGGATATCGAAGATGATTTCCACAATTTCGATGCTCTGAATACTCCCGCAAATCATCCTTCCCGAAACCTTGCAGATACCTTTTATCTGGAAGGGGGAGGATTGCTGCGCACTCAGACATCAACTGTGCAGATCAGGGTGATGGAGAGCTTCGCTCCTCCCATACGGATTGCCTCTCCGGGACGTTGTTATCGCAATGACAAGCCCGACCCATCGCATTCACCTGTGTTTCATCAAGTAGAAGCATTGGTAGTGGATAAAGGTATCAGCTTAGCCGATCTAACCAATACCTTGTCTCAGTTTGCTTCAATTATGTTCGGAGCCAATGTGGGCACCAGAATACGCCCCCACTTCTTTCCCTTCACAGAGCCAAGCGCCGAGATGGATATCTCTTGCGTG
>DIMZ01000076.1:3342-3631 GCA_002425825.1 Cloacimonetes bacterium UBA5553
TGCAAGCATTCCGGTTGGTTGGAAATGGGTGGAGCCGGAATGGTTGACCCCAACGTGTTTAAGACAGTTGGCATAGACCCTGAAATTTATACAGGTTTTGCCTTTGGCCTGGGAATAGAACGCATTGCCATGCTAAAGTATAACATTCCCGACATGAGAATTCTGTTCGAAAACGACTTAAGAATGCTAAGGCAATTCAGAGGAGAATCACGATGAAGATAGCTTTGAATTGGCTGGCTAAGTACATTGATTTACCCAGTTCGGTGGATGAACTTGACAGGCTGCTAAC
>DIMZ01000076.1:3682-3893 GCA_002425825.1 Cloacimonetes bacterium UBA5553
GCATGCCTGCATTGCCCGAAACTGTTTTTAGTGCGCGCATTGTATCAGCAGAGCCTGTTCCGAAATCTGACCATTTGCACCTGTGCAAAGTAGATATTGGCAGCTATTCCTATCCCGAAAAAGATAAGAATGCCTGTGTACAGATAATCTGTGGTGCGCCAAACTGCCGTAGCGGATTGATGGTGTTAATAGCCATGCCTGGAACAGCATT
>DIMZ01000150.1:0-187 GCA_002425825.1 Cloacimonetes bacterium UBA5553
ACAATGTAGAGCTGGAAGCAAGCTACGTTCAGATTGGTCAGTTTATCTCTGATCTGGAAGCGCTTGATCATATCCTGAAAATTCACGCTTTGGATGTTAGCCCCGCCCAGGTTTCCGATAAGGTAACAGTGGCAGCTGGAACCCCCAATAGATATCGTGTAACTATGGAATTGTCGATCTTCAAGGT
>DIMZ01000150.1:192-8526 GCA_002425825.1 Cloacimonetes bacterium UBA5553
CAAGGAGGTATAGTATGCAACTGAGATTTGTAAAAGACCTGGCTATTGCCTTAATAGTTATCCTTCTTTTTGCTTTGGGCTTAAGGCTGTTTGCTATAGAACGCGGTTGGTCTAAGATACCGCTAAAGTCGGTGCACACCAAAGAATCTGTTTCGGATACTCTGCTGAACAAGATAAAGACTATTGAAAACTCGATTCAAGATCGTAAGATGTTCGTATTTGGCTCGAATAGAGATCCATTGAGACAGGGGAACATAATAAAAGACAAGGCAGACCGCGAAAGTGAATTCTTAGAACAGCTAAGAAACACATTCAGGCTTGCTACGGTAGCCAGAGATGAACATGGTAATCGCATTGCCTTTATAGAGTATCGCGATCAGATTCATGAAGCACGAATTGGCCAAGTTGTGGAAGGACGGAGAATATTGGATATTGGGAGTAGCACCATACGCTATTCTTACAATGGTATAACCTCCACCACAGAACTTGCACCTCGTCCCGAAAAACCAACCGAAGAAACCCGAACTGCCACTGGCACAAGCGGGAACTGGTAAGATTATAATATGATACTGGGAGTAAATATGAAACACATGCTTTTAACAAAGCGTTATCTAGTAGTAACAATGATTCTTGTTCTACTTGCGGGTGCATCAATCCTAGGTGCCCAAGTTGCCAGGAATCCCGTTTTAGACACAAAGGTAACATTCTCGGCTGATGATGCTACCTTATCGTCCGTGGTGAAGGCCTTATCTCGCCTGAGTGGCACCAACATAGTGGTAGCTGTTGACTTGGGAACCGGTACAACCAGCCCTTCCGGCTCTACTTCAAAAGAAGAGCCAAGAGTTACCATCAATGTTAAAGATGTTGGCATCGAAACTGCCGTTTCATTAGTCGCCCGTTCTGTTGGTTACTCATATAGGGTAATCGGTGGTCACACTTTCCTTGTTGGTCAGAAGCAGAACATAATGGAAGAAGTGGGTGAGAAGAGCAACATAATCTTCTTAAACAATCTTGATGCCAAAAAAGTGGCAGCTTCATTGCAGAACACAGGATTACAGATTACCCCTCTGGAAGGTCAGAATGCCGTTATGGTGTATGGCAATCCTGATTCATTTAAAGATGTTCAGGAGTTGTTATATTCAATAGACTCAAAGCAAGAACAGGTTGAAATCCGCGTTCGTCTTATAGAAATACATCTCACCAATGCCAAGAAATATGGAATCGACTGGAGCCGTTTGAATCATCTTACTACCATACTGGCAGAAGACCCAGTTAATGCACAAGGCGCAGGGCTTCCTTATGATTACACTGATGTAACAGGTTATCTGCCTCATGGCAGCCCCAATGATTTTGGCAAGGTGCCGGATGAGCAATACTTCCAAAGAATTAATGGTTTCAATGACATCGGTCATTTCAGCCGTCAGTTAACAGCTTTCGACGTAACAATCGATTGGTTGCTTGAAAACAATGCCGCCAAGCTCTTAACCGACACCCGCGTAACAGCTCTTAATGGCGAGCTTGCCGAGATGCACATTGGTGAGATTGTCCCCTTCGTGGTTATGAACCAGGACAAGCAAGTTCAGGTTGAACGCGAGCAGGTAGGTATCCTGTTAAAAGTAGTCCCCAAGGTTAATCAGAGTGGAGACATAACCATGGAGATCAATCCTGAAGTAAGCTCCATCACTGAGTTGGTTGGTGGTTATATTCCTCGTTCCAAGGTTCGTAGAGTTACTTCCACAGTTACCGTCCCCAATGAGCACAAGATAATCGTTGGCGGATTGCTGAATTCAACTGTGATGCAAAAAACCAACAAGCTTCCTTTGTTGGGTGACTTGCCCTTCATCGGCAAGGTCTTCCAGCATCGTTATGAAGTGGTAGAAAACACCGATCTTATTATCGAAATCACCCCTCGTCTGGTTTCCATGAACGAGAAAGCTCCCGAAGTAAAATTGGATGAACGCCTTACTCGCACCCTCATCCAATACGAAGATTAAGAGGAGGAACAATAGATGAGAAAGTTCAAATCTATAATGCCCATTCTAACCTTGATGCTGGTCATCTTGGTAAGCTTCACTGCAAGCTGCGATAAAAGGAATCCACCTCCAATTATACCGGCAGTTCCTGCACCCCCGCCACTTTCTGATTTGCGCGTTATTACCCGCATTTGGTCTAATCCTGAGTTTATCTATCAGGATAACAATATAACCTATGCCAACATTCATGTAGAAGTGAAAGACGGTGAAGGCTTTGGTGTGCACAATCAGATAGTTCAGTTTAGAACCAATCTGGGACGCATCCTGGCAAACGTACCCACAGACAGCACAGGTGTGGCAAGAACCACATTCTGGGATGATGGACAAGTGGGTATGGCAAAGATCTTCGCCGAAGTGCGTAAATATCACGCTTCCGTAACCGACTCACTGGTAGCATCAAGCAAAGATTCTATTATGGTTGAGATTAAGCCTATTCCGCAAATCTCATCCATCCAGCTTAATTTGCCTGGTGAAGAAGTAAACGACCCCTATAAGATGAATGTGATGCAAACCATACCCGTAACAGAAAAACCTATTAATAGCGAAGGCAACATTGTTCCTAATAACACCCTTGTTACCTTCACTTGCGATAAGGGAAGATTCATAGACGCTGCTGGTAATGAGATTGGTCGTTCAACGGTTGCCTCAACCGTAAACGGACTTGCTGCTGTCAGATATAGCTCATGGACTACATCTACTACCGGAATGGCTAACGAGACTATTACGGCTGCCATTGGCGGTGTGTCGAAAACCCGTGAGATACAGATCAGACCCGGACGACCAGCTATGATAGACCTTCGTTCTTTTGTGCAAGTTGGCACAGAGATGATAGAAGCTGATACGAGCTTTGTTGGCAGCCCCAATCACATCTTTATGAGAGCAGGTCTTACAGACGTGTATAGCAACAATTGTCCAACTCAGCCGGTAAGATTTACTACCGATATCGGGTCTTTCATAAATACCACCCAGTCGGTTACCATAAATTCTGGTTTAGATGGTGTTGCCCAAGTTCGTTTCACACCCGGATTATCTGCCGGTGCTGCCCAAATAAAGGCTTTCGCCAATGGTGATACGCTATCAGCAATCACGATATTTAACATTACTTCAGATGAGATTCACTCAATTAGCTTCACTCAGTCGGATCAGATTAACCTGAACGTAGCCAATACAGGTGGATTACAGTCTGCTATACTTAGAGTTAAGCTTAGAGATATTAACGGTAATCTTATCAATTCAGCCGATTCTGTGTATTTCAAGATTGTAAATACCAATGCTCCTTTTGGTGCAAATCTAAACAACCAAGCTCAAACTGACTCTGTATTGGTAATCTCCAATGGAGGTGAAGCCCAAATCTCGGTAAACAGCGGCACTGCTTCCGGTATGCTTAAGATACGAGCTTCGATTAAAAAAGGCAACAAGTATGTCTATGCTCTGAAGACAAATACCGTTATCCATGCCGGGCCTCCAGCTCCTGCCCCATTTGGAATAGTACCTTTCCTTCCTGCATTCAATACCGGTACTAACATAGGTGGCGGTCTCTGGAGAATGATTGCCGGTGCCATGGTGAAAGATATCCACAACAACCCTGTAGATAAGGGTACTGCCGTTTGGTTCGAGCTTCTCGATGCTCCCGATTGCACAATTGTTGCCGAGGCTTTTGTGGGCAACGTTAGTGCCAATGGCGACTCCTCTGCAGGCGTAGCCTTTACAACCTTCACCTATAGGGGAACATTAACCAATGGCTCGGTAACAATTCGAGCAAACTGCGGTGATGACCAGTTCGGTAATCCCAACTTTGGAGACACAACCGTTGTCTTACCCCTTAATGATCCCAGATTCGAAATTCAGTCTCAACCCGCAGCCTTGTACTTCGATGAAAACCCGCCAGCTCCTGGCAATCCGATTCAATACAAGACCAGTGACATATATTGTATGCTAACAGATGGACAGGGATTGCCTGTTAATGATGCGATTATTATGCTACTAAGCACTCGAGGTCAGTTCATTGAAATTCAGGGAATCGAGGGCTTGGGCTTGTATCCGGATAATCCTCCTCAGCCTTGGCGAATAATAACTAATCCTCAGGGTGTAGCAAAGGGAAGAATTGCTTGTAAGACGGTAGAAATACCCTTACCCGATCCCCTTACTCAAACACCTGGAACGGCAGACGTGCTAATAACCGGACGTATTCTGGGCACCAACGTGCAAGCAAATACTTCCATAACCCTGTTCCGTTACCCCGGCACAGCACCTTGGTAAGATAGATAATTGTCAGCGGTTAGCGGGTTCAACAGAATCCGCTAACCGTATGGCACAATCCTTAGAGATAGTGTACAAGTAACAAAGAAGGATATAGTAATGACTTATAACCCACAGTTTGCCCGCATTGGCGAAGTATTGGTTCACGAAGCCTACGTTCACGAAGATCAAGTGAAAGAGGCTCTTGTAAAGCAAGGTAACTTTGGCCTGAAGCTGGGTGAAACCCTTATAAAACTCGGTTATATCACGGAAAGAGAGCTTCTTGTAGCCTTGAATCTTCAGCTTGGATACGACATCGTAGATGAATCTGAGCTCATGGATCTGGATATAGGCATAGTATCACTTATTCCCGAGCCTTATGCGCTGGAAAACAGAGTAATCGCCCTTCGTGAAGAAGGCGATGGCATTGTAGTTGCTTTGGCAGACCCGGAAAACCTTACAGTTTTAGACAGCCTTAAAAAGCTGCTTGGCAAAAATATAAAGCCCGAACTAATCGGCGACACAGTATTGCACGACACCATCGAAAAGTATTACAAGAGCATAAGAACTACTTCTCAGGTAGAAGATGCTGTTGGTGGCTTTGATTTTGTGGCAGTAGATGAAGATGAAAACGAGATAACCATTGCTGCTGCCTCAGCCGATGCAGAAGCACCCGTGGTGAAGCTGGTTAATCTTATTATCAATGAAGCCATCAAAGCCGGTGCCACAGATATTCACATCGAACCTTTGGTAAAAACCTCTCGCGTTCGTTACCGTGTTGATGGAGCCTTGCGCGAGGTAATGACTCCTCCCATCGGAATGCACCCCGGTGTAATCTCCATTATAAAGGTTATGAGTAAGCTGAATATCGCCGAACGCCGTTTACCTCAAGATGGTCACATTGCCCTGAAGACATCGGTGAAAAGCGTTGACGTTCGTGTGTCTATCACTCCTACCGTGCTTGGCGAAAAGGTTGTGATGCGTCTTCTGGACAAGGGTGAATTTGGCTTCAAGCTAACCACCCTGGGATTCGAGTCTTCAGACATGGATATCTTTAAGAAGATTATCCGTCGTCCCTATGGAATTATTATAGTTTCAGGTCCTACCGGAAGCGGTAAATCTACCTCCTTGCATGCTGCATTGAAGGAGATTGAAGACATCGAAACTAATATCATCACTGTGGAAGACCCCGTTGAATACCGTCTTGAAGGTATCACTCAGATAGAAACCAAANNAAAAGAACAGATTGGGCTAACCTTTGGCTCGGCTCTTCGTTCTGTGCTTCGTCAAGACCCAGACATCGTGCTTATCGGTGAAATTCGTGATGAAGAAACTGCAGACATAGCCATCAAATTCTCTCTTACAGGCCACTTGGTGTTCTCCACTCTGCATGCGAACGATGCGCCTTCCACTATCACCCGTCTGATAGACATTGGTATCAAGCCTTATCTGGTTGGTTCATCTCTTTCCCTGGTGATGGCTCAGCGCTTGGTTCGTAAGATATGCAAGTATTGCATTAAAGACTATAAGCCCACCGACCAGGAGATAAAAGATTGTGGTATCACCCCCGAAGACGCGCAAAAGATTAATTTCAAGATGGGTAGCGNNTCCATTGTGACAACACCGGTTTTGCCGGTCGTGAAGGTATCTTCGAGCTGCTCACTGTTACTCCCGAAATACGCAGCCTAATCTTCCAGGGTGGCAATCAAGACCTGATTCGCGATGCAGCAATAAACGCCGGCATGCGTACTCTGCACGATGCAGCTATGTCTAAAATGATACGGGGTATCACCACCATCCGCGAAGTCATCAAGATGACCGTGGTAGAATAAGTAATAAGTAGAAAAGGTAATCGATATGCCAACATTTGCCTATATCGTTAAAGATGCCAAAGGGGCCAGATTAGAGGGAATGATAAAAGCCGATTCTCTCGACATGGCTGTGGACAAGCTTGCCAAAGAAGGTAACACCATTATTAGCGTCAAAGCCGCTGCTGAAGGCGCCTTCAAAGGTAAGATGTCCCTTTTCGACAAACTGATGTTAACCATCTATAAGATACGCACAGGAGTGGGACTAAAAACCCTGGTGTTCTTCACTCGTCAGTTGTCCACCATGTTTTCTGCCGGTTTAACCATCGAAAAAGCAATCACCGACCTGGAGAAAGAAGAAAAGAACAAGAAGTTTGCCAAGGTATTGCGCAAGCTGTCCGACGACATTCGCAAAGGCTTTTCACTTTCTGAGGCTATGGAACAGCATCCGGGTGTGTTCAATCCGCTATATGTGGCGCTGGTGAAAGCCGGTGAAGTTTCCGGTACCCTCCACACCGTGTTGGACGAGCTTTCGGACTATCTGGAAAAGATAGAAGATACTCGCCGCAAAGTATATAGCGCAATGGCGTATCCTTTGTTCATGCTGGTCTTCCTGGTGATAGTTGTGTGGGTTATGTTCTATTGGATTATCCCCTTGTTTGCCTCTGTGTACAGAGACTTCAATGCCGATCTTCCCACTCCCACGGTTATAGCTATTAACACCAGTAATTTCATAGTTAACAATGCCTTTGCAGCGGTAATGATGTTCATTCTGTCGCTGTTTGGCTTGTTCCTGGTGTATCTAACCGACCGGGGCAGATTTGTGATGGATTCCATCAAGCTAAAGATACCCGTGGTTGGTGCAGTGTTAAACAACTCCATCATGAGCAAATTCTCTCGCACATTTAGTATTCTAATGGCTGCCGGTGTTCCTATTATGGATACCATGGAGCTAACCGAAAACGTGGTGCAGAATGCCGTGGTGGAAGGTGCCGTACGCAAAGCCAGAGTTATGGTGAAAGAAGGTTATGGCGTGGCAAATGCATTCCGCAGAACCGGAATGTTTCCCCCTACGCTATTACAGATGATTGCTACAGGCGAAGAAACAGGTGACATGGATAAGCTACTAAGCAAAGCAGCTCAATTCTATGAAAAGCTTGTGGATTCGGTAATCGATAGATTAACCTCCCTTATAGAACCCCTGTTGATTGTTATGATGGCAGTAGTGGTGGGTGGTATAATCATCGTTATCTACCTGCCAATCTTCGACCTGGGTGAAGCCATCTCTCAAGGCATGAAGTAAACAACAAATGGAACCTACAATAGTAGATAATTAGATTAAGCGCAAAGCCCGCAGCCTCGGTAGCGGGCTTTGTTTATCATGTCCCATATAGCAGTTGTTTTGGCTGCATGAAACAGGAGGAAATATGAAGAAAGCATTGCTTGGTTTGTTTGTGTTCTTGTTGACATTTGCCCTGTGGGGTTCCGATATTCTGGATGGAATCCCCTTTAGGCTGTTTGAAAACGAAAACCACTGGCGAATACAGAGGATTTCGACCAATAGTAGTGGATGGCCTGGGGGAGAATCGAGCAATTCACAAACCAACTACTACTATAACACAGATTTCCCAAGTGAATATGATAGTGTGGTTGTAGTTGTCAGCGGTCAGTTTTATTCAACATATCGCTCCATATATACGCGTATTTACAATCCGGACACCTACGAGGTTATCAAGGAAGACTATATCAGCTATTGGGATGATTTATCGGAATTAGTGGGGCGTGAAACAAGGCGCTATAATTACTCTAACAAGCTATTGGAATATGTTCAATATCACTCAACAGAAATAGGGCTTGTGGTGTTTAACCGTACAATGTATGTATATAACGCCAATGGATTTATCGAAGAGGAACTTGTGTTTTCTGCCCAGGATCTGCTTCTAAGTAAAATAGTATCATCATACACTCCCAATAACTTACTGGCAACACAGGATAAATACAATTGGAATAGCCAGGCAAATCAATTAGTGCAGAACTTTCACGAATCTCGATTCTATTCTCAATCTGCTACTCCCGATAGCATACACTGGTGGCAGATAAATTATGGCAATGCACAAAGCTACAGGCTGTACAATTACTTCAACGAACAGGGAATGGTGTATCATAGCGAAACCCATACAAATAATACTATTGAAAAGCGTTTTACAGACTTCGTATTTGGCGAGAATCGCTACTTTACATCTAACATAAGAACC
>DIMZ01000150.1:8551-10305 GCA_002425825.1 Cloacimonetes bacterium UBA5553
ATAAACATCTCTACTAATCCCACTATCAGTGACAGTACTCTAACTGCTTATACATATTCTCCAAACTTCCGCAACCAAACCCAACGCTTCTATCAAAACGGGACTCAATTGTCTGTGAGTAATTACGTTTACAACGACAACTGGTGCATGACTAACCATTCCTCCAGCTACGATTATGGTACCTATGGATATAGTATGAGCAGCACCATTGTATGGGAGTCGTATACAGATGTTATGGATGATTACATTATGCCTTCTGCTATTTCTGTACGCGTATATCCCAATCCAGCCCATAGCTCGGCTAACCTGGTGTATAAGCTATCTGAACCGGCAGTGACAAACCTCTCCATCTACAATCTTAAGGGGCAGCTAGTGTTTAAGATAAACATGGGTGCCCAAACAGCGGGGGAGAATAGCTTCAACTTACCCGATTTCGGTGCTAATGGCTTAGGCCTGTCTTCAGGTATATACCTGGTTCGTGTGGACACGGGGAAAAGCTCTCAAACTACCAGATTTGTGATGCTGAAATAGTCTTGTGGAGACTAACTAACCGACATATCTTTTCATAAAGAGAAAAAGAGCAAAGAGGATTAGAGAGGATATTTAGGTATGAGGTCTTCTGTTATGCACCTATGTTAGTCTGTTTTCGATCAGCTATCCCTTGATTCAGCTTGGTACCTGATTACAAGCACCTGTTGGACTCCATCGTCACTGGGCTACGCTACCACTGGCTGAAGTTCACATCTCCGCATGAATTAGTAAAGAATCAAATATGTACAGGCAAGTATGGGTATGCTTTATGCCTTCCTTTGGTTTAACTCAATAAGTGTTGCGGTGAACCCAAAATATGGCAGAACTGGAGGAGGCAACACTTTTTAAGTCAAACGCCTCGTGCGCTGGTGATTATGGGTAAATTGAACTTGTCTAACGGTTAACCTATAGCAGCAGGGGAGGACAGTAATTAATTTAGCACAACAGCACAGATTTCAGTAATGTATGTAATTCAGCTTGACACTAAACCCATTGCGAAAACTCTGGCATACTGTATGAAAAACCGTAAAGGAGAATCGATGAAGACCCTTACCCCAAGTCCATCTGATATCCAACATGATTGGTATATCTTAGACGCAACGGGTTTGCCTCTTGGTCGCTTATCCACAAAAGCTGCTTCCATCCTGCGTGGAAAGCATAAACCATATTTTGCTACCAACCTTGATACCGGTGATTTTGTAATAGTCATCAACGCGGATAAAGTTCGTGTAACCGGTCTAAAGGCATTGCAAAAGGTTTACAAAACCTTTAGTGGATACCCCAGTGGCTTAAAAGAAATCCCGTATGCAAAAGTAATGGAAGAGCATCCAGAGCGCATCATTGAACATGCCGTGAAAGGTATGATGCCAAAGAACACTCTGGGACGCGCAATGTTCAAAAAACTGAAAGTTTACGCCGGAAGCGAGCATCCCCATGCCGCCCAGAAGCCGGTTGAACTTACCTTGTAGGAGGAAAAGGCATGCAGAATTTTGATGCCGTTGGAAGAAGAAAGAATGCCGTAGCCAGAGTCCGTTTAACCCCGGGAACCGGCAAACGCATCATTAACAAAGTGCAAATGAAGAAATACCTTCAGCGTGAAACCCTCGAGATGGTTGTGGAACAGCCTCTGCAGACAGCCGGATTGTCCGAAAGCTTCGACGTTTATGTAAACGTTCGTGGTGGTGGATTAAGCGGCCAGGCCGGAGCCATCCGTCATGGTATCA